>DUIM01000080.1 GCA_013330355.1 Methanosarcinales archaeon | reverse complement strand
CAGCGTCAGGATCTGGCAGGATAATGTCCGGTGAACTGGACGAACTGGAAAAACGTGTAAGGGAACTTCGTGACCGCCACTGCTCTTACCTGTATAAAGTTGCAATATCTGATATAGAGGATTTTTCTGCATGGTACTATGAAGATGTACGCACACCAGAGGATTTAAACGAATGGGCATATGAAAGAGGAATGTGCAGTTATGAACTGGTCAAACGCCAGATGATACATGCCAACCTGATAATCTGTAACTATCACCATATCCTTAACTTTGACATTTTAAGCAACCTGCTGGGCTGGATAGACAGGGGGCTGGATGATGTAATAATAATCTTTGATGAGGCCCATAATATCGAATCTGCTGCCAGGAGCCACTCATCCATGCTGCTGCCCGAATACAGCTTACAGCATGCATATGAGGAAATTACTGCCAACGAGGCCATGGGCAGGAATGATTCATACCGTATCAGGGATATGGAGGTGTTCTTCAAGACCATGCACCTGCACTTAAAGGATACATACGAGTCAAGACTGGAGTTCGGTGAACGGGAGCGCCTGAGCGGCACATGGAAGGATGTAAGCATATGCGACCCCAAACACAGGAACGACTATTTCCTGCATCGTTTACTGGAACAAGTGGTTGAGGCAGGGATAACCGACCTGGGTGACCTGCTTGAAGAAGCAGTTGAACTGGGGCAGTTCCTTGATGAATTTTATAAAGAGCAGTACAAAAACGGACATGCCGGAAGGCGGAAAAGGTCCCAGCTGCTGCGCAGTGCCGAGTTTACCAGATTCTACCTTGAACACGCTGCGGACCCTCTTTATTATCCAATGCTCAACCTGAAAATGCAAGACGGCGAAATGGAAGGCAGGATAGAACTTGTTTCGTGTATCCCGCGAAACATTACAGCACCGCTGTTTAGTTCATTATACTGCTCTATCCTTATGTCTGCTACCCTCCAGCCCTTCCCTGTAATGGGTGCTTCACTTGCCATCGACAGCCAGGTGGAAAAAATAGCATTCGGCCTTACATTCCCTGAAGATAACAGGCTTACCATTGCCGTAAATATACCCCCCCTTTTCGCCAGGAACAGGGACGATCCCATAATAGTCGAACAGGTGACCCATGCACTTAACGATATCATCCACTGCAGCAGGGGGAATATACTGGTGTTCTTCCAGAGTTATCACGAAGCCCTGATGTATAAGGACCGCATCACCACCGACATACCCGTATACCTGGACGAGGTAGGTACATCTTCACAGAAGATCAGGGAGGAGTTCTTCCGGATCGGTGAATCCGGCCATAAAGCTGTGATATTTTCCTACCTGTGGGGTACCCTGACCGAAGGAGTAGATTACAAAGAGGGGAGGGGCAGGACTGTTGTGATCGTAGGGGTGGGCTACCCAGCCCTGAACGATCGTATGCGGGCCATTGAATCCGCTTATGAGCATGAGTTTGCCGGGCACGGTTGGGATTACGCAATCCAGGTGCCTGCCATACGTAAGATCAGGCAGGCGATGGGGCGGGTCATACGCTCCCCGACTGACTATGGCGTGCGGATCCTGCTGGATGGCAGGTTCACTACCACTTCACCACGGCAGTGGAAAAAATATTCGGTGTTTAATGCTTTTCCACAGGAAGAGCGTGAGGAGATCATAGATGTGGAACCGGATAAAGTAAAATTCTCATTGATGAACTTTTTTAATGATATCCAGGGACCTGCTGATTAAGAAAATGCGCGCTCCGTAAGCATGATCAAGAGCGGGTAACCCGAAGATCGGGCAGGCACACAAACCTTAAAAACCCAGAAGCCATTTCCAGAGTGGCCTTATTATTATTTTAAGGCTGCCGACCATTATTTCTTCGTCCTGGTCTTCTGTGATTATGAAGCCTTCCTTAAGATTGTATGCATCCATTGCACCCAGCAAACCTTTTATTTCCCTGTCTTTGTTTTCTTTTAGTTCGTAAGATACCTGTATAACTTCTGTTATCTTTTGACCTTCTTTTATGACAAAATCGCATTCACTTCTATCGGTTTTGTGATAGTAGATATCTTTTCCATTTTTTATCAGGGAGAGAAAAACTGTATTTTCGTATAGTTTACCGATGTTTTCGCTGAACCTGAAACCAGCAATGTTTACCAGACCGGCATCAATGGCATATACTGCTCGAAGGTTTACTTCCTGTTCTTTTAAAGAATATGAGAATTTCGGGACAAAAAATACTAGGTAGGCTTCCTTCATGTGATCCGAAAATCTTCCGACACTGTCAAGACTCAGGCCAATGTATTTGGCAATCCGCCTATACGATATCCTTGATGAGAAATTTGTGAGATAATATCTGGCCAGTGATTTTAATTTATCAGGTTTTCGCACTTTCTGGCGCATCGCAATGTCTCTTTCTACGATGTCACTAAAATATCGTATAAGTATTTCTTTTTTCTCTTCATTCAGTGCTACAAGAGGGAATCCTCCAAATTCCAGGTATTCTCTTAGATATTGCCTGATCTTTGTTTTTAGGGAGATTATGTCCAGCTGATCCTCAATGTTCATCTGCTTGAACTGGAGGAATTCCTTAAAATCCAGGGGAAACATATTCAGATCAAGCCATCTGCCTGTGAGCAAAGTTCCCAGGTCTTTACTGAGCAGCCTGGATGTGGAGCCTGAGACAAATATGTGTGCCTCGTTTTTCTCATGCAGGCTTCTTACGAACTTCTCCCACTGGGGGACTGTCTGTACTTCGTCCAGAAAAAGCCAGATATTTTCCCAGGGCCGTATTATCTCAATGTAGGCAGCATATATTTGCTGTAAGAATTCCAGGGAGAGCATACCCGAGAATCCCGGGTCTTCAAAATTGATGTAGAGGATTGATCTACGGGCAGTTCCGGTGGATATCTTTTTTTTTATAAACTGTTTCATCAGTGTAGATTTTCCAGTCCTTCTTGCACCGGTTATTGCTATTATCTGTCCTGTTTTGGAGAGCTTTTCCAGCTTATCCAAATATCCTGTTCTATCAATTCCTGTCTCCCTGTTGCTTGTCCAGAAGTTCCAGCTTTCGAGTATCTCGATTATTTGCTCATTTTTCATGATGGGTCAGATGCGTGTTAAAGTATATAGCTATATCATTCACTTTATGACATTTCTGAATTATACTATCGTTTACTTTTTGTGTTTTCTGAATGATACAGTCAGCCTGAGTCACATTTCAGGAGGGCGAGGGTGTGTTGTACCACCCAAATCCGTGTAATCTCTGACAAAAACAAAATCAAAATCATTATATTGAAATTAGGAATATGTTTTCCGATGCTTGATCACGTTGGAACACATAGAGTCATCCAACGGTTTATTGATACAATAGCGTTTAAAAACCAAATACACAAAACGCTTAATACTGACAAGGGCGTAAATGAAACAAATTTTAACGCCACAGGCATTAAATGCCTGAAATATCTCCCAGGAATATATTCTATGATTGTTTCAATGGACCTTGAGTTGAAGGATAGACCCGGCCAGCTTGTCCAGGCCCTCAAACCACTTTCCACGTTCGGTGCCAATATAATGAGTGTACTGCACCACCACGACCAGCGCACACCCAGGGGTGCCATACCCGTACAAGTCGTTTTCCAGTTGACCAATGATAAATTGGATAATATTATTGCCGAACTGGAAAAAGGAGGGGTACGGATAGTATGTGTGGGAAAAAAACTAATGTATGAAGAAGTAACGGTCATTCTTATAGGCCACATAGTCCACAGTGACATGGGTGATACAATTGACCAGATCGACAACACAGGCTTTGCCGAAGTGGTGAGCCTGTCCATCTCCATGCCCGGGATAAATGCCCCCTCATCAGCATCCCTGGTCATAAATGCAATAGGCATAGCACAGCTTGGTAAAGCACTGGATATTCTAAGACGGGTTGCCTCGGAAAAGGACCTGCTTGTCATAGAACCCATAGAAAAGGATCAATTATCGGTGAAAACATGAAGACCATAAGACTTTCCATAATCGGGTTCGGGTCAGTGGGCCAGGGCGTGGCTAATGCATTATTGTATAAAGAGGATTATCTGGAAAGTGCAAGTTTAAACTTCAAGGTAGTTGCAATATCTGACAGCCGGGGTGCATGCATCGACCTTGATGGAGTTGACCTTAAGGCTGCACTGGAAAGGAAAAAAGAATCGGGTTCGGTTGCCACATCTGATGTTATGTCCCTTGAAGTGATCAGCGACGTAGACCATGAACTGGTAGTGGAAGTTACCCCGACAAATATAGATGACGGAGAACCTGGTCTTACCTATATGCTGGAGGCATTCAGGCATGGGCGGCATGTGGTGACATCCAATAAAGGTCCGCTTGCACTAAAGTACAACCAGTTATGTGCCGAAGCAAAAAATAATGCTGTCCATTTCAGGTATGAAGCGACAGTGGGTGGAGCCATGCCAATATTGAACCTGGCACATGATGCCCTGGCAGGCAACAGGATCAAAGGTATTGAAGGGATATTGAACGGTACCTGCAACTACATACTCAGCCGGATGACAGAGGAGGGCTTATCATACCAGCACGTGCTGGGTGAGGCCCAGGAACTGGGATATGCAGAAACCGATCCCGCCTATGATGTTGAAGGCATCGATACTGCATGTAAACTTGTCATACTTGCCAATTCCATTTTCGGGATGGATGTGACCTACGATGATGTAGAGATCACAGGCATTACCAGGATCACACCCGAAGCCCTCACCCTGGCAGGGGATGAAGGAATGGTTATCAAACTTATCGGAGAGGTTCGAGACGGTGAGAACGGCAAAATCATGGTCTCGCCCAAATTGGTGCCAAAACAACATCCACTTGCAGTGGGAGGCACACTTAACGTAGCCTTGTTAAAGACCGACATGGCAGGTCCTGTATGTGTGACAGGAAAAGGGGCCGGGTCAATAGAGACTGCCAGTGCCATATTGAGCGATATTATCGCAATTTGCAAAAACAGCCATTGAGGGGCTATATTCTTGAGTTTTATATCCAGCAACCTTAAACGTGCCAGGACCATTGCGGATTTCCAGTTTGGCAGGGGGGCAGGCCGTGCCCTGTTCCCTGACGATTCAGAGTTCCTCATGTCCAGGACCAACAGGATCAGGCAGGTAAGTATTAACAGGACCAGGATCGCTACTGTCCGGGCCAGGGACGGACTTCTTACATTGAGTAGAGAAGGTGCCCTCAGCCTGCATAATTTTCTGGAATTGCCTGCATATAGGGTCACGGTGCATGCAGATGCAGTACCTTTTGTCCTTCAGGGCAAAACCCTGTTTGCCAAACATGTTGTTGATGTTGACCCTTCTATCAGGGCTATGGATGAAGTACTGCTGGTGGACCTGGAAAACAACCTGCTGGTAACAGGACAGGCGCTACTTTGTGCAGCCGAGATGAAGGATTTTAACCGCGGGGCTGCTGTTGCAGTGAGAAAAGGTAAGGGTTAGGAAAAAGGCAGGGATCAAGAACAGGAAGATATACTATCACAGTCAGGATCATAATTGTTTCCAGACCCGAAATCATTTTACTTTACCTACTTTAATAAAATGTTACATGCTTTTTCTTTATGTCTTTGTGTGGTGATCAGGCTGTTTGACCCGTGTACCCCATCTATCTCATTGATTATACGAAGTACATTGTTCTTGAGGGAATTTATGTCAAATGTCCTTACTTTTAAAAATAAGTCATAGGGTTCCAGCAGTTCATATATCTCAAGAATATCTTCGATATTATTGAGCTTGTTGATTATATTGATCCTCCGGCTTGAGTCTATATTTAGGCCGATGAATGTGGTAATGTTGAGATCAAGTTTGGACGGGTCAGTTATTATTGTAAAATTCTCAATTATACCTTCAGATTCAAGGTTCTTAATGCGTTTGTGTATGGTAGAAGTGGCAACTCCAAGTTTTTTTGCCATATCAGTACTGTGCATCCGGCAATTCCTTGAAAGAAATTTAAGAATAGAAATATCCAATTCGTCCATAACTAAAGATAATAAACCACGCTACTACAATATAAAAATTTCGACAAATCAAGTAAAACAAGAAAGAATTGTGCAAAATAAGTGATTATGGGGTTTTATGTTTCAGTTTTCATAAATATATAAAGTTTGCACATTATTCAGGTAATAAAAAGCAAGTTTTATCATTTATCATATTAGATTAAGCCTGAATTATATGGATACATCCTTACATGAGTATTCGGAATTATACTTCATGTGCTGCCAGAAATAAAGATAATAGGCATGAATTACATTTAGAGTGCAGGTTGATAAAATGGAACTTGAAAAATTACGACACGGTACTGAACTATTAAAACGCGGGTTTGCTAAAATGCAAAAGGGCGGGGTTATCATGGATGTAACTTCTCCAAATGAGGCACATATAGCAGAAGATGCCGGAGCTGTTGCTGTTATGGCTCTGCATATGGTTCCGGCCGATATTAGGAAAATCGGTGGAGTAGCACGGATGGCTGATCCGCAGATCATAGCCGAGATCATCGATTCGGTCACTATACCTGTTATGGCAAAGGCCCGTATCGGGCATTTTGTAGAAGCTGAGATATTAGAATCATTAGGCGCGGATATGATCGATGAGTCAGAAGTGCTTACACCGGCTGACGTTAAATACCATATAGATAAAAGGAAGTTCACCATCCCCTTCGTATGCGGAGCACGGGACCTGGGCGAAGCCCTGCGAAGGATACATGAAGGAGCGGCTATGATACGCACTAAAGGCGAGGCAGGCACTGGTGATGTGAGCGAAGCTGTGCGGCACATGCGCCAGATCAATGAGCAGATCGTTAAGTTAAAAGGCATGGACCTTCATGAAATCGAACGCTTAGCCCGTGAGATCGAGGCTCCGATCGAACTGGTTGTGGAGACCGCCCAACGACAGCGCCTTCCGGTTGTGAACTTTGCAGCAGGGGGTATTGCCACTCCCGCAGATGCGGCATTGATGATGAAGCTGGGTGTTGATGGTGTTTTCGTAGGCAGTGGTATTTTCAAATCAGAGAAACCGGCCATAATGGCCTCGGCCATTGTAGAAGCTGTTAATAATTTTGACAATCCCGGCGTACTGGCCGAGATTTCCAAGGGTCTGGGCGACCAGATGAAAGGTATCAGTGTAAGCAGTATTCCCGAACAGGAGATACTGCAGACCCGAGGGTGGTAATTACCACCCACTTTGATTATTTCATACGATGACTGTAGAAAAAATCGACAACTATTTAAGGCATAATACATGTTGGCTTTTCAGAGGACGATGTATAAAATAATGGTATGAATATCATGAAATGCAAAATCGAAAGACGTGATGAACACAAATCTTCCCTCTTGGTCGACAAGAAAAACATTGACAAAAGCTGGGAAGATGAATTGAGCCAATGGATAATCGAAGAGTTCTACTCCCCATACCAGGCATCCTGAAGTATATTTCAGGATTCAATTATTTGACATTATATCAATTAACCACAAATGATGGCGATATGTCTTGGAATTAAAAGGAATCTGCAGTATATGTCACCATTCGGCTACAATGTATACATGCCAGTTATGTGGCCGTCTCGTATGCAGCAATTGCTTTGATACTACAAGGGGAGTCTGTGTCCAGTGCAAAGGTGGACCTGGGCTGGGTTCTGTCGATACCGTATTTAGTTGATGATGTTACCTTTCTATCGAATAAGCAGGTTATTTGTTTTCCAGTTTTCCTTCTCCTTCCTTAATGGTCATGGAAAACCTTGATGAGATTGAATTTTTAATGGTACCTAACATTAACTCTTTACTTTTGATATTATTGCTATTTTTGGTAATTACGCTAAACAGCCCCAGTGGAATGGTAATTGATGCATAAGACGAATTGCCGATTATATTACCACAGTGTCCGAATGCTTTTTTAAATATCTGTGTCAGGTTAATCTCGATATTATTGGATACTGCATATACGTATATATTGGAAGTGTCCACTGCATAGACAAGGGCCGTAGATATCCCTTCCAGGTCAAGCATATATTTGCATACCTTTGGCAGAGTACCAGGGTCTTTGATATAACCGGTATTAGTCAAAAGGTATGTATTTTTTATCTCCCTGTTATTCAGTGCTTTTGCAAGATCATTAAATGTCTCTGATTTTACAGCAGGTTTCTCTAATTTCAGGAGCAGGTCATGGTCTATTTGTTCAAGTACAAAGAGGTACGCCTCAAGTCCGTGTTTATTCATGTTGGTTAAAAAAGTCCTGGTTCGGTCCCTGATTGCGAACAGGAAAATGGTTGCTATGGTACTGTCTATTGGTACCTTCAGGCTTCTGAAATACTGGACCATGATGGTTGAAGTTGTTTCAACATTTGCCTTTATATCCTTATAATGGCATTCTATATCCTTAGTCGCCATCTTGGAATGTGAAATGATTATCGCAGGTATGCCAATTAAAGCACTGATATCTTCAGGCAGTTCACTTGGAACCACATCCACCAAAGCAAGAGTGCCTGAAAGTTCATCTGTGATCACATCAGGCAAAGGTTCTATATCATAACCCATGATATTAAGCAGGCCCTTATGCTGTATGGTGCCGGAATAATAGCATTTGGAATTTGTATGGAAATGTTTAGCAATCCTTGTAAGGGCATAGGCACTTGCAAGAGAATCTACAGTAGGGTTTTTCCTGATAAGTATTGTCAGTCCGTTTTGTGATCTTTTCAATACGGACTTAAGTTTCCTGCGTTTAAAAAATCCCAGCTTTTTCACAACATGTCACGTCCAATAAAACCAGACTTCTATTCTATTAATGAAGTTCTATTATTAACAAAGTTCTACTAATAAAGTTATACCAATATCATAGTATGCTATAAAAATTTATGTGCATCTGTATATTCACATGCCCCACTATCGATCCATTCAAACCAATTTCCATATCGGATGACCTTCCACAGGTTCTATCCCCATGTCTGCCACGCTTTCTGATATCATGATGTCAGTCATGGCTGACAGTGGGAATGTATATTTAGCATTTTCGATAGGACCATACAGTATGAAGTCGCCGGCTGCCATTAGCTGGATACCAGTGGATGCGATATCACATATCCTGTAAATGAGTTTATCCTCTTTCCCAATATTTCGAAGCCAGTTCCATGCAGACGGGGCATTATGGATACCTGAACCCACAGGGTGGCCCCATTTTGCCTTGGCAGCAATGGTCATCCGAAGCGCTACTCCGGCACCGTTTCCCATGGGGGTAATGCTGGGGTCGATGAGCTTCTTTTTAATGCCACATTCATCTGCTGTCTCAAGCAGACCATGAGGCAGTACCTTTCCACCGTCCTCCAACAGTTTCATACGCCCGTCCAGGCTTGAATCCATCGCATTGAAGCCCAGGATGATGGCAGAATCCACATCAGATAAAGTCAGTGCCTCGATCTCTTCTTCGGTCACTGCCATATTCAGGCTGTTGTAAATAGTCTTATCGGCCAGGCCGATCTCACTGACATAACTGGCTGCAGCCATTCGTACACAGCTTTGTGTAGAATCAATCAAAAGGGGTGCATCGGTTGCATTGCTCACAAAGTCCAGGTAGCGCATTGCCGCATCACCACTCTCTGCATAGATATGTACCATGCATGGATTGCCGGTCTCATCAGAGAGTTCCTGCTGCCTGTTGATCAGTTTTTCAGCAGCAGGCTTATCAAAGATACCTTTATCCGGGTCAGAGACTATGCTGTGTTTGTTGTAGAAGATAGTACCTGCCAGTACGCTCGGGTACTCGCCGGGCTGGCCGCCAATCTTGATATTGGCGATATTGACAATCTCCTGCACTTTCTGGAATGTGAATATGTTTATCAGTCCTGTTTTTTGTTTCAGGTCTCGGCAAAAATGACCCCTGATGTTGAATCCATCAGGATTCCGGGAGCTATCATCATGTCCCTGCCTGTGATATTGCGTTCGATCTTTTGTTTCTTCTTCCTGGTTTCAAGGACCATCGGCGGTTCAGGGAAGGGATTACCCTTTGACCGATATTCATTGATCAATTCCAGGATCTCATTGGTCTCAATAAGGCCCCGCCTGTCAATTAGTTCCACCTGCTGCCTGAATCGTTCAATGGCCTTAGCTGGTATATTCTCTATAAAGGGAATTGCACCATCTGATCCGATTATCCTGCCCTGCTCATCTATACCGTTTTTGTGTATTGCAAGAAGTGTGTTACCTGAAAGGTGTCCCTTTGACTCGGTGCCGCATACTAAGATGAACCTGATATTGGAATTTGAAATTGTATTTATGATGATCTTCTCAATACCCAGGTTCTCTGTCTTGCAGCTACCGACCATACATGCACCGGGGAATGCTTCCATGTCACTGGCAAGGGTGGCTACACAAATTCGCGAGTGTGGGTCGACCACTGTGTAGTCACCCCGTACCGGAGGCCATGTTTTTGCGATAGTGTCATCCGACATTCTTGTACACTCATTGTTTTTCGGTTATTAATGGCTTATGTTGTGATTGTCTATTGTAGATATGTTTTTTTATTGTGGGAATTGTAAAAACATTAAGTAGTACACTACCAGCCACTAATATTGTTTACTGCCATCAGTTATCTGTCAGTATATCTTAAAAAATATTAGATGTTATCCGGTTATTACCCTGCAACCCTTATCTTCAACGATAACAGTATGTTCAGCCTGTGCCACCGGACATCCGTCTGACTCTATCAGGACAGGATACTTATGCAAATTTGTCATCATTTTATCAAGCTCGTCGGGCTCGTCCATCCATCGTGTAGTAAAGGGGAGAGTATTGAACTGTGACAACAGTTTTTGGCGTAACAGATTTTTTGAACCCTTACTGCCCACCAGGCTGTATATCCTTACCTCTCCCCGCCTGGTCCTGCCATGTCCCAGTGTTGTGAAAGGCTCCACAGCCACCACATCCCCTGCATGAAGTATATTCCCGAAACTTGCGCTGCCATAATTCGGGATATTGACACCGCTGTGAATCATGTACCTTCCCATACTATGACCTGTTAAATCAGTCATTGGAATACAGTTACAGGATTTGATAACATTTTCTATAACCTTGCCAAGGTATTTGGTATTGACACCGTCCTGTATCTCATTGATGGCCGCATTCAAGGCTTCCCGTGCAGCTTTAACAAGTATCGTGTTGTTGTTGGTATCTACCTCAATGGTGTTAGCCGTATCAGCGATATAACCGTTAATATGTACACCAATGTCGATCTTTACTAAGTCTCCGGATGCAAATTTACTATCTCCTTTCAATGGTGTATAATGGGATGCGATATCATTGATGGAGATGTTGCATGGAAATGCCGCCTCACCTCCCATCTGCCTGGTAAGTTCCTCGGCATATTCGGCTGTATCCAGTAACCGCCCCCCTTCTTCCACTGCGTTCATTGTCTGTTCCCTGACGCTTGAGGCAATCCTGCCTGCTTCAAGGTAGTATTCCAGGATTTCAGGATCCATTCCAGTTCTTCCAATTCCTTCAGTTCTTCTTGTTCCTTCTGTTCCTCCGGTTCTTCTGGCTCCTGCTTTTACTGCCTGTATAATCTTATGCGACCCTGGAATCTTTTTTATCATTTTCATTTATCCATATATTTCAGAGGAGGGGGTAGTGTTCCTCAATGTAAAAGGCTCGATACAAGGTAAACTGAAACACGGATTAAACTGGTTGCGCATGTTATTTGAAAATTTGGGCATCTCAGGATTACAAAAGAAACTAAAACCCATTTGCCTTGATCGGATCATTAGTAAATCTTGTCCCATGGCCACTTGTAAAGTACAATTTCCCGGATATTATCACTGTTTTCCTTCAACTGCACACAGCAGTACTGCTGCCGCAATTCCCAGGCGCCTGTCAAGCAGGTCCTGTGTATCCAGGGAAAAATCAAGTGTTACTTTGATGACAAAAGGGTTGAAGTTCTGCTTGAACGTGCACACTTGTGTGTCCCCTATGAACCCGTTATAGGTCTGGGGAACCAGGCTGGTTAAAAAACGCCTGAACAGGGCCAAAAACATGCTATCCTCCTTGATAAGTCCGATTTCCCTGTCGCCTGCGTCCATGAATATCCATTCATCTTTCAAAATGGACTTGAAACCTTTTCGCTTCAGGGCACCCACGTTCTCATTGGTGGTTGGGTCCACCACATCATAGGCGGAAGAGAAGTCCAGTATTTTCCTGGCCTTGATGGTCAGTACCTCTTCCTGCATGTCCTCGCCTGTATACAGGCGTATATCTTCTTTCAGTTTGAATGCCTTCATTTTGGAATAAAAGGCAACATTACCGTCAGGGTCATAAATATGGAAGACAGCCCCGAACAATTTCAGTATCTTCCTGCGTACCAGGTATTTTTGGTGTGAGAAATTACCAGACATATTATTTCCTCATATTTTGAAAATAACCGGACCGGCCCAGGATATCCGGAACCCGCCAGATCATTATAAACCACTTAATTAACTATCATTTTATTAACTGATTGTACTTAAAATTTTCAGTGATTCGATACAGATTATCATGAAATTCTGCTACTGACCAGAGTAGATTAGGAATAGAAGTGGGCCCGCGGAGATTCGAACTCCGGATCCCCGCCGTGTAAAGGCGATGTCATAACCGACTAGACCACAGGCCCTGTTTGTATTGTGCAAATTGTTGCCGTTTTTAGGCTTAACTTGTAATTAGTGATATATAGAGTTTTTCAAGTTGCAGCGATTACCCATCTTCGCAAGATTTTTACCCGGATGATTAAAGGTATAGGGGATTTCTTAAAGTTTAGTGTGGTGAAGAACAGGATTGTGACCAGGGTAGTAATAAATGATTGATTACAAACTTAAGTCAGCATATAGAGTATAACTCCATATACTATTAAAAAACCCTGTACGATCGGTGCAGTTCCTTTATTTGCCGGACCACTTCAATCGTAGTGTTAGATGGTATGCCTGATTTCAGATCCACCCCATTGATCAGTGTCTCGAATATTGAATTTACTGAACTGCTCAGTGCCCGGTGATCATATCCTCCCTCCAGCGCCAGTACCAGCCTCCCACCACATAGTTCATCTGCCAGCAAGCGCACCACCCCCGTCATCTGTCCAAATCCTTCTGATGTCAGGTTCATACCTGCCAGCGGGTCGTCATTGTGCCCGTCTAGTCCTGCACTGACAAAAATGATATCAGGTTTGAATTTACGGGCTGCCGGTTCCAGTATCTCGTTGAATATATACAGGTAATCCGGATCTCCTGCACCTGATTGTAGCGGCACGTTAATATTATATCCACTACCATCTCCCGCACCAGTTTCGTCCACACTGCCCGTGCCTGGATAATGAGGGAATTGATGGATGGAAAAATACAGCACAGAACTGTCCTTATAGAAAGCTTCCTGTGTACCGTTGCCGTGGTGGACATCCCAGTCAACGATAAGCACTTTTTCCAATCCCTTCTTCTGTGCATGCCGGGCAGCAATGGCTATATTGTTGAACAGGCAAAAACCCATACTCCTGTCCGGCTCTGCATGGTGTCCGGGCGGGCGGACCAGTGCGAATACACTGTCCATCCCGTCCATCACCGCATCAACTGCCGAAATAACTCCACCGGCAGCCAGCAAGGCTATTTCATACGAGCGGCTGCAAGTAGGAGTATCCGGGTCGAGGTGCATCTCACGGGATGAAAAATCCCTGACTGTTTGGATAAGATCATAGGTATGGATATAATTGATCTGGTCTGTTTTGGCAGGTACGGGTTCGATCAGGATTAACCTGCTAAAATAAGGACTTTTCTTCAAACCGTCCATTATAGCATTTAACCGACCACCACTTTCAGGATGGAGGCCAGTGTCATGCTTCAAGTAGTCATCGTGATATACATAGCCTGTCTGCATAATAAAAATAAAAAGCACAGGTTAGAATATAAGATTTTTGGAATTAAAGTCTTGTAAGATCGATAAAACCCGCAAGGTTGACTATTCCGATGGCACCTACAACCTCACCTTCTTTATCCTTGATCGGTGAAACAACTACAGGAACATCCTTATATGGCCCCTGTTCGGCAAAGCCATGGATGGTCTTTTTTTGTTCTATTGCCATTTCCAGATACTTGCCAGTGTAATTGTAATCTATGACCTGATTGTTCTCAATCCTTATCCCATTATTATTCTTACTTTTTATTGTTACCGGGAGACCAACTGCTGAATAGATGGCCATTGCTATTGGTTCTAAATCTTCAGATGTTGAATCTTTTGTTATGGCAATTCCTTCCATTATTACACCAGATGAGCAATATGATATAATATATTTAAATGCTCCGAAAATATCAGTACTTTCGATTGTAGTTCCGAATGAAAATAATTTCCTTAACCTATTTAGTAACTTCAATCAGTCAAATTCACACTTCACATATCCAAAATTATATTGTCAGCCCTGTAAAGTTGTGTACTAATTACTTCAGTCAGGTATGATGCCGGCACATGATTGTTAATGTCAGGTTATTCCAGGAATTGATTGTACAGCATAAGACCTACATGGACTGGTTCAATGTTATGCCGCCTGAGGTGGAACACCCAGGGTAAACACTCAGAATTCGATAGATTCCAGCCTCAACAGTTCCAGTTTAAGTCCAACTCCAAGGGAATAGCCGCCAGGCCCATGTTTTGAGACTATGCGATGACATGGGATAATTACAGGCACCCTGTTCAACCCAAGGGTGTTTCCCACTGCCCTTACTGCTTTTGGCCTGCCGACCATACCGGCAAGCCGGGAATAGGTAATACAAGTGCCCCGGTGGACGGATCTGGTGGCAGTAAGCACTTCCTGCCGGAACGGTGTAAAACAAGATAGGTCTACATCATATGATGAGAAATCTACGTTTTCTCCCATGAAGTATCTTTGCAGGTCATGGGTTACCGGGAAGGTCATTCTCTCATCACCAGGACATTGCTCAAATAACTTCACAGACCTGATAGATACACTATTTGCTTCTACAGCCACCCACCTTTTCACATTTTTAGCAAAAAAGCAATCCATTGCATATTTTTCCATTATCATTTAATTTATCATTTAATATACCAATCAGAATCATCCGTTACCTGAACATTTGTTGTTTGAACATTTGATGCCTGGATATCTGTTACCGTATCATTTGAAGTATCCAGGCCAACCGCCCGGCAGATAGCTTCATCGAAATCACTCTGGTATTCCTGGTGATAAAGACTTCCGAAACTGAATTTCAGGTCAGGGTTATGGAGTTTTTCCATTGTCCCGGGTTTTGGTACAATGTCCACCTTGACCTGGCTAAGTTCCACTGCTTTTTCCATGGCCAACCTGAAATCTCCCAGACAATACGCAATCCTGTGTCTGTAATGCTGCTTCGTTAACTCAAGATAACGTGCCAGTCTCTGGCTCTCTAACTTGTGGAATTCCCGTTTGACCTTTGGTATGTCACAACGCCCCAGCATGAACTGGTAATCCATAAACGGATATTCGGTATCCAGTTCCCTGGGCGTTACGCCGCAGGTACCAAATACCACTACGTGGACCTGGTCATGAGTGAGATGCCTGAATATAATACTGTCAAACATTTTGTGGGAAGGACTTTCATGATATGGTTTTGCTTTTGAACATGGAACGAAAATACATATCTCCCGCTTTGGGGGTTCATATTCGGTGAGAACCCATTCAACAGCCTTGACCATATCAGGGTGTTTTATCACTTTTTCACCGATTAGGGGTTCAGCGGATCGTTCATGTTCGGGTATTATCACTTTTTCACCTCAAGTACTGGTATGTGCGATATTTTAAATGGATCTATTCCACTTCCACTGTCAGTACAAACCTTTGCTCGCTGCCGGTCAGGTTCTCAAACGAACGGCTGTACACGCCCGTCACCTGCTGCGTCCCGCTGGCAGTGGCTTTAATATCCCATTCGTGAATGCCGCCCGCACCCACCAGTCCGGAGGCGGAAGGTAAGTAATTATCGCTCATGATCTCAAGACCGCCGGTTGTCTCCAGGGACTACTGGTATCCTGTTGTGGGGTTCTTATTCATTTTGATCCGGAAGGTATCGCCCATTGCCAGTTATACTGTGCTGCCGTTGTTATCCTCTGTAAAGACATTTGTCCCGGAAACGCCCCCTACATCTTCGATGATGTTATCAGTGGTGAGTTCAAAGGAATTTGTCACACTGTTGACATTAACGTCATACCTACCCGCCTTCAAGCCATATACATAGAGTGGGACTTCTTCTTCGTAGGGTACAATGGCTTGTGTACACATCATATCTTTTGGTCGTTTTGTTGTTATCGTAACTGTGAATACATTGCCGTCTCTTTCCTCTTCAACTCTGTCAATCTCGGTGCAGCCGTCAGGCAGGTAGCCTATTGCGATTACATGTATCTGTACAGGAAATGATTCGAGAACCAGTATTTCAGTGGATTCGACAACAGCTGTTCTATAAATGTAATCCCCGTCTTGTGATTCACTTTCGTTATCCTGCGTATCTGAATCATTGGCTGAATCGGGAGCCTGTGTACATCCGCTTAGCATAATTAGTGAAGTAATGATCATCATTACGATTAACCGGATTGTTGATTTCTTTATCAATTTGACATCTCCATTCTTAATATTCATATATTGAAGAAGACATGGATTATATATATTTTTTACTTTGACTGCGAATCGGTTTGCAGTTAACTTCATTTAGAGAACCTGAGCCTTGAAACGCCCATGTTCACTTTGAGTTTCAACTCATCAGGCACGCTGTCCATCAATTCCGGCTTTAGATAGACCGCCCTGGCCCAGGCGTGGGCTGCCTTATCATACCTGCCTTTGTTATAACAGGCCAATCCCATACCCTGATGTCCCTCGATAAAGTTGGGGTCCAGCTTTGTGACCTGCTCAAACTCCTTTAGTGCATCCTCATATTTTTCAAGCTCTAAATAGACATGTCCAAGATTATTACGGGCCAGGCCATATCCAGGGTCAAGCCTGATAGCTTCCTGGAATTCCTTTACTGCCTCCTGGTATTTTTTTTGTCCGGCAAAGATGTGGCCCAGACTGTTATGTGCCGGCACATATTCAGGATCAATCCCCAGGGCTTCCTTGATCTCAAAGATCGCATCATCGTATTGCCCCATCCTGGTATAAACATGTGCAAGGTTGCTGTGTCCCTCTGTGTATCCGGGGTTGAGCCTTAATACCTCCAGGAGTTCCCCTATAGCTTTTTCATTCCTGCCCATCCTGTCATAGATCACAGCCAGGTTATTATGGGCTTCAATATAATCCGGATCAAGTTTGAGGGCTTTTTCAAACTCTGCAAAGGCTTCCCTGTACATGCCAGTTGTATCATAGGCAATACCGAGGTTATTATGGATAATATGACTAAGACCAATATCTGTTGACACCTGGAAGAATGAGTAATATTCGTTTATAAAATCAAATGTCTCTTCATCCATTCCAGGTATTTCATCTATATCTTTAAGGAAATAAAAATTATCCTGGCAGTTATATGCCTGCCTGACATTTATTTCCCTGACCGAATCCAGGCTGAAATCAATGAACATCATTGAACCGGGCGAAAAACTATCGATCATGATACATACATGACGTCCGGCACTGAGCGTTTTTACTCCTTGTATCATATTTTGTATAAGAATGTAACCAAGCTGGGTTAAAGCGGCACATGAAACAAGGAATTCCTTTTCATTTCTTTTTGTTTCATCAGGTATACCTGACTTGTCAAGGATTGCAAAAATATCCTCGCTGTTCAGGTTAAGGCCGTTCACCAGAAGCTTGAGCAGTGGTTGGGGAATATCAGGCCGGAAAAAGCCTTTGTCTTCCAGTGAGACCATCAACTTCTTCAACGAATCCACCAGTCGTATTATATCCTTTTTCTGGCTGGCAGAAAAAATTGATCTTTTAATTTCAGGGAATCCTGTATCCCTGAACAACGTATTGAGTCCGTTTTGGATATCCTGTATTATTGCTTCATTGTAGCCCAGCTGGACGAGCAGTGACCTTATCTCAGGGCCTGGATATATTTCTGCCATCTGTAACGAATAGCACTCCCCTTTACATATGGTTTATGGAAGAAGAATGTTAAAATTTATCTCATGATAATAACTTCGCTGCCACATCGGATATGGGTATAATGTAATAATTTATAGATATCATTTAATAACAAAAATGATATAAAACCACTTAATGCTTCGAGTAACATTCCTTGGCACGGCAGGCAGTGTTCCCACACCCGAGCGCAATCTTCCGGCCGTACTGGTGAACAGGAAAGGTGAGCTTATGCTGTTCGATTGCGGTGAAGGTACCCAACAGCAAATGATGCGCGCCAGGACAGGTATGGGCAGCCTGACCTCGATATTTATCACACATTTCCATGCCGACCATATCCTTGGCATACCCGGCCTTATACAGACAATGAACTTTAACGGCCGCACCGACCCCTTAAAAATATACGGCCCCCACTGGGTAAAAGAATTCGTCAGGATGCTGACAGCCCTGGGATTTTACAAATTGAAGTTTAATATCAAGGCAATCGAATTACATGCCGGGGATAAGGTAGACAGAGGTGACTATTATGTCGAAGCTTTGAAGACCGAACACAGTGTGGCATCCTTTGGTTATGCACTGGTAGAAAAAGAACGCCTGGGAAAGTTTGACCGTGAAAAGGCTGTAGAACTTGGTGTACCGCCAGGCCCCCTGTTCAAGCGTCTGCACAATGGAGAAGATGTAGAGGTAAACGGCAGGATCATAAAAAGTAGTGATATTGTGGGACATCCGCGGCCGGGACGGAAGGTAGTATATTCAGGTGATACAAGACCCTGCAGCGGAGTTTTTGTTGCCGGCAATAAGGCGGACCTGCTGATCCACGATGGTACCTTTGCCGATGATATGGTAGAATGGGCTAAAGAAACCCAACACTCCACAGCAGGCGAGGCTGCATCCCTGGCATCCCTGGCAAATGTGCATCAACTTGTATTGACACATATCAGTTCAAGGTATTCGGATGATACTTCCCAACTGCTGGAAGATGCGAAAAAAGAATTCGGGAACGTTAGTATCGCCACCGAGTTCATGGAGATCGAGATTCCTTATCGTGAAGATTAATACTATTTGTGCTTCTTTTACTTCTTGTTCTTTTACTCCTCTTACTCCGCGTATCGGGTCTTTTTTTCGTAATACCCAGTCTTCTCAGGTCGCCCAGCTTTCCCAGTCTGGTGCCGTCCAGCAAGTATGCCTGCGCCCTGTCCAGTTCCACGGCCCCCGAGGAGAACACAGGACCCAGCAGGTCGTCGTGCAG
>DUIM01000131.1 GCA_013330355.1 Methanosarcinales archaeon | reverse complement strand
TTGTCCTGATATTGACCAGCGGGACCGACAGCGGTTCAAGCGTTTCGGGATGGAACGTGACAGCCACTTCGTCATCTGATTCGACAACACCGTCGCGGTACCACTCATATATCCGTCCCACCCCGATCATACCGTGAGTATCAAGTTCAGATGCCCTAAGAGCCCCCATGCTGCAGCCCCCGACCACGGTAACCCCAGCCTTTATTGCACGGATGATCTCCCTGTGGGCCACCGCAGCCCTGTCAAAAAATATGCCGTCAATGATGCCTATGATTTCAGGACCACCTTTATCCACCAGGATATTGATATCATTCCTTTTTACAGGCGGCCGGTAGTCAGCATCAAGCAACGACCCTGCCTCCTCCCAGCTAAGGCTGTTGCCGGTAAAGACCACAATCTCTGTCATGTCACCGGCCGTGGTTTAAAGGTTCGTTTGGTCCTGGTCCTGGGTTTACGTCCGATCTTCATGCGCTTACCCTTGCGCTCCCTGTCAAGCGTATACTGCTCAAAGGTTGGCAGGACTGCCCTTACCACTGGCAGGTTCAATGAAGTGCGGGAAATATCCACAATGGCCGCATAAGGAACTATGCCGCGCAGCATCTCCACAGTTGCCCGGATATCCTCAGCAGGGGTATCTGCGGATTTGTCCTCAAGCTCAGACAGGGATACTTTTTCAGCAGAATCAATATACCAGTAGCGGTTCAACCGTTTCATGGCTTCGTACCCGAAGGTGCGGACAACAGATTCCCTGTCAGTATCCTCCCTGGCACCGTGTATCTGCACTACCCTGCTCTGGGCAGCTTCGGTCAGGGCCCTTGATACCGCAATTTCAGGTATCAGGTGCGACCCCGCACCCATAACCAGCAGGGCAGGGTCTTTCAGGACCGGGTCATCCAGGGCGCAAACAACCGTGGACAGGCCGATATCATGGGTCAGCAGCCATACTTTTGCTATGACACCCGCAGCTTCGAATTTTTTCAGCAGGCTGTAGACGATACCATCATCCGGTGTAAGTATTATCTCACGGCCCGGGTTCTTATTGTACTCGGCAATGCTAAGGGCGTCCCTCTCGATCACCTCAAGCAGGCCGTGCAGTATGGTCTCTTCCATAGTGTTCCCTGCCGCCAGGCCGTTAGTGTTGCTGCGGAACAACTGGATTCCCCCGTTTTTTGGGTTATAGGGATGGTATACGGCATTGGAAGGTACAAGGATGTTTTCCTCAGTCAGCAGGTCATAACCCACCATCCATTCCAGCCTGGTATTCTTAATTAATGGCTCTGCCGTCAGCAGGTCAAGGGGATTGATGGTGTTAACCTTTTGTGAGAGGTTTTCAAAAGAGTCGGCAATTGATGGCTTTATATCTTCTTCATCCAGGTCTTTGCCCAGGTCTTCACTTATACCTGGCTGTTCTGCACAGCAGCGCTCCACACTTTCCATAATGGCCGATATCCTGGCCTGTGTATCATTGGAACCTTTGCCGCTATAAATGGAAACAGCACCCTCGGCCGCACTGGGCCGGATGGCAGAAAATACTGGAATTCCTATTCGGTCAAGGTCAGTGATATCAGCGATCCTGGTGACTCCCACTTTATCCAGTATGCCCGTGATATTTTCCAGGGTTTCTTCAGGACCACATACCCTCTTAGTGCCCTCTTTATACTTTACAGCCGGGTCGATCTCAATGTTCATATATAACCCTGCGTTTTCGTTTGTAATGGTTATATATCTTGTGATGATTATACCTGTCAGCCAATGCGACAGACATTCAATTTCGGACATTTTATCCCGATCTCTACTGTTGACTGGCATGGCCGTTGTGTTTCAGTAATATTCTTCAGGGGCTGCCAGTTACGGTGTCCCTACTGCCAGAACCATGCCTATATCACCGGAAGCAGTGAGATGGATATTGATGACATGAAGTCACAGATATCCAAAACAAAACCGTTCATCAGTGCGGTAGTGTTCAGCGGAGGTGAGCCGACCCTGCAAAGGGATGCATTGATAGATCTTGCCGGGTTTGCCAGGTCCGGGTCACTGGCTGTGGGACTTGAGACCAATGGGTTTGGTGCGGATGTAGTAGAGGAAATGCTTGACAAAGGTCTGCTTGATAAGGTGTTCCTTGATGTAAAAGCACCGCTTGACGAACCAAAACAATATAGTATAGTCACCGGGATAAATGTGGATGCAGGTTCAAAAGCGGCAGAAAACACAGCCAGGACCCTGGACAAATGCATCAGGGCAGGCATTGAGCTGGAGGTGCGTACCACAGTATTCAGGGGGCTTGTCGGTGCAGAAGATGTCAGGAAGATATTCCAGTACCTGGATGAATGTGAATGTGACAGCGGGAACCTTACCTATGCAATCCAGCAGGGTTTACCTGACAATACTCTGGATATGCAAGATATTGAAAAATTCAGCAGGCAGGAAGTGCTGGATATGGCAACAGCGATAAAACCTGTCAATCTCAAAGACATACGGATACGGACTATAGAGAATGGAGAAGAAAGGATAGTATGAGGATTATAGCTTTTGTGGGTATGCCGGCATCGGGCAAGGGTGAGGCGGCTGTTGTTGCAAAGGAATGGGGTTATCCGGTAGTGAACATGGGCGATGTGGTACGTGAAGAGGTCCGCAGGCTTGGTCTTGAACCCACGGACGAGAACCTGGGCGGCACAGGTACCAGGCTGAGGCAGGAGGAAGGACTATCAGCCATTGCCAGGCGCTGTGTTACGAAATTGCGTGCCTTAAAGGGTGCTGCTGCTGTGGTGGACGGGGTCAGGAACATCGAGGAGGTACACCTCTTCAAGGAGGAGTTCGGGGGTGATTTCCTGCTGATAAATGTAGAATCGTCCACAGAGAAAAGGCTTGCCAGAATCAGGGCGCGGGGCAGGGCTGATGACATGTTAATGGATGAGGAAAGGCTGCGCATACGTGATGAAAGGGAACTGGGATGGGGCATGGGAGAGTCGATTAAAAATGCTGACCTGACCATTGTTAATGATGGCACGCTATACCAGTTAAGGAAAAAGGTCCGAAAGATCATTGAGGAACAACGATGATAGCAGCGGAAGTTTCTGCCCATGTTTACCCCACAGAGGACAGGGATAGGGTGCAGTCTGCTATAGAGGGAATATTCCCTGGTCTGGAGTACGAATTACAGGAGAAGGAAGGTTTTACTTCAAGGCTGGTGGGTACGGGCGGCAGGGATTCGCTGGAACTGCTCCATGAACTGCTAAGAAGTCGCAAGATACTGGATACGGGGCGCAGGAATATGCATATTGAAGGGGGTACTGTAACATTTATCCTTAACAAACAGGCGGCTACCGTGGGCAAGGTCAGTTTCCCGCCAGGCGATGAGCTGCTGGGAAGTATATGGGTGGAGATTGTCGCGCAGGATGCCGATGAGGCAGGGGTGGTGGTGGACTGGCTTGCACCACCGACAGAGAACGGACATCCTCAATTCGAGATAGAATTGTAGGCAACATTTTTATGTGCCGGTTTACCTGATAACACCTGGGATGAAGGATACTGACATAAAAAAGAGCATCAAATACCGAAGCAAAATCCAGCGTCTTACCCGTTTGTTCAACGGCAGGAAAGCCGAACTGGCTGCCAGATACCAGGGTTATCATGAACTGTCAGGGTTTATTGACCAGTGCCAGCGCTGGGCTATCACTGACAGGGGGCAGGAGAAGGCCCTGGACGACTGGATCGACCTGCTTGAGCGCTGGCCTTTTGTCGGGAGTGCCCCTACCGGAACGCTGTCCCATCACCAGAGGCAAAAGACCATGGCAAGGGAACAATACAAATGTACTATGTGCGGCCGCCCGGCAGAAGAGGTGCACCATACGGTCCCAAGGTCAAGGGGGGGTAAGAACGAACCGGGTAATCTCGTTGTACTGTGCAGGGAGTGCCATGAAATGCTGCACAGGAAAAGGTAAGCTATGAAGACGTTTTTGTAATATCATTTTTCACAATCAAGGGCAGAATTAATGCAAAGCCT
>DUIM01000019.1 GCA_013330355.1 Methanosarcinales archaeon | reverse complement strand
TGCATATTATAGTTAGATTCACCAACATTTGACATATTTTATATGCGTGTGGTAAAAGGCAACCAATGTATCAAATGATCAATAGCAAAAGAAGTAGAGTCTGAAGAAATCACACAAGATATTGCAGAAACTAACGATTATGAGATAAAAGACGTGTAAAGTTCAGGCTCAATGACTGGCAGGTAATGATTTACAGGAACAGCCAAATCGATATACAAAGAGCAAACGATATAGATGATGCCGCCAGGACTATTGAAATGGTCGGGATTATGCAAAAATATGGATTTTCCTATCAGGTTTACCGGTACATCCTTTTTGACATCTCTTCCACTGTATTGTTGGTCTTATTGAGAACTACATTGAGTTTTCGATCCAGGTTTTCTTCTACACTCTGGATGTTTATCCTGAGTGCCCGTTCATTTGATTCCATTATAGACTCGATCCGCCTTAACCTGATATCCACAGACAGTATCATAGCTGCCAGGGCACCTATCAGTACCATTGCAGCAAGTACAATTACAGCATCTGCTGAATAATTCGTTGAGGCGAATCTTGTCATCCACTTGTATGTTAATACAAAGGAGGACATAATCATTACTATTGAGAAAATAATATCACGTGCTTCCATCCTCTCGTCATCTCCACAAGGTATAACGATCATATGTATCGTAACATATAATAAACCTTTACAAAAAAGAACCGTGTAATTAACGGTATTACTAAATTATCAACATATCTTTTTATTTCCAAACAGCAATATACAATTGGTAGGCATCCTTATACGTCCTTATGCACCTCCATGCCCCCTCAGTATACCCATGCACTCCTTATGCATCCTCAGTATTCCCATGTTAAGAATTGCCTGGTTCCGGGCCTGGCAGCTTATTGGATGTGGAATAATTATTCATGTAGCACTACGTAAAAAAAACCATAACATTATTAATGGATATTATTTATTTGAATTCTATTATAGCTTTAAATAAAATCGTTTCGAGGACTTGATATGAAAAAAATCTTATTGATAGGTGGAGGAGGGCGTGAACACGTCATTGCCCATGCCATTTCCAAAAGTAAACGTGAGCATGAGCTCTATGCTGTTATGTCAAAGAAAAATCCCGGAATTGCAGTCCTGTGTGAGGATTTCCTGCTGAACAGTGAAACCGATGTAGATAAAGTCACTGAGTATGCAAAGAATATCGGTGCGGATATTGCGGTGATTGGCCCCGAAGCGCCGCTGGCCGCCGGGCTGGCAGATGCCCTTGAGGTTGCAGGCATCCCGTCAGTAGGGCCGAAACGGGCCGCTGCAAAACTGGAGTTCGATAAGGCATGGACACGTAAGTTCATGGAAAAACACCTCATCGCAGGTCTTCCTGCATTCAGGGTTTTTGGCAGTGGGCAGGAAGCCAAGGCCCATGATTATATAGATGAACTGGGAGACGTGGCCTTGAAACCTGCCGGGTTGACCGGGGGTAAGGGTGTCAAGGTCATGGGTGACCAGTTACCAGACCTAGATGCTGCCAAAGCCTATGCAAGTGAATTGCTAAAAGGTGACATGGTAGTCATCGAGGAGAACCTGAAAGGCGAGGAAGTAACGGTCCAGGCATTTGTGGACGGGACCCACCTGGCCTATGCACCTTCTGTGCAGGACCATAAGCGGGCATACGAAGGCGACCTTGGACCAAATACGGGCGGCATGGGGTCGTATAATGATGCCGGGAACTTATTGCCTTTCATGATAGGGGGTGACTATATTGAAGCGAAAATGATCATGGAGGATGTGATTTGCAAGGTAAAGGAAGAGACCGGTGAGGAGTACAAGGGCATCCTGTACGGCCAGTTCATTTTAACAGCTGCCGGTATCAGGGTGATCGAGTTCAATGCCAGATTCGGGGACCCTGAGGCGATGAACGTACTGCCGCTGCTGGAGACTGATTTTATTGATATTGCCGAGGCTGTGGCAGCCGGGACGCTTGACACCCTGGATGTGAGGTTCTCGGAGAAGGCCAGTGTGTGTAAATATGCAGTGCCTGCCGGATATCCGGAAGATCCTGCAAAGGATGCACCCATCGAGGTTGGGGATATGGGCAAAGCATTGCTGTTCTTTTCCAGTGTCTATGAAGCTGATGGTGTTGTATACACTACAGGGTCAAGGGCAGTTGCTGTTGTGGGTATTGCTGATACTATAGCAGAGGCGGAAGTGATTGCAGAGCAGGCGTTGTCCAATGTAAAAGGGCCACTGGAGTGCAGGCATGATATTGGTAAGAAAGAATTGATCCGAAAGCGTATCGATCACATGAAAGTCCTGCGCGGGGATAACAGTTAAGTATGCCAGATGTATTAACTATGATTTCTGTTTGACAGGAGGCGGTATTTTTGTCGAATCTGTTATCTATAAGCGACCTTTCCCTTATTGAGATCAATGAACTGCTTGATGTGGCAGATGACCTGAAGGTGAAAAGGTCAAAGGGTAAGATTGTTGAATTGCTCAAGCACAAGAGCCTGGGCATGATATTTGAAAAATCATCTACCAGGACACGTATATCATTTGAGGTTGCAATGGCTGAACTGGGTGGCCATGCATTGTTCTTAAGCTCAAGGGACCTCCAGCTTGGAAGGGGGGAGACTGTTGGCGATACTGCGCAGGTCATATCCAGGTATGTCAGTTGTATTATGGCGAGGGTAATCAGTCACAGTACGCTGGAAGAACTGGCAGAATATGCAACAGTGCCTGTTATTAATGCTTTGTCTGATCTGGAACATCCCTGCCAGTTGCTGGCTGACCTGCAGACTATCAGGGAATATAAGGGCCGGCTTAAAGGCCTGAAGTTTGCGTGGATAGGTGACGGGAATAATGTGTGTAACTCTGCGATACTGGCTGCTGCTATTACAGGGATGCAGATGAGTGTGGCCTGCCCTGGGGGGTATGAGCCTGACCCGGACATTGTTGCAAAGGCCAGGGGTATGGGCGGATCAGTTGAGGTTGTTACTGCACCGGAGGAGGCTGCAGCGGATGCAGATGTCCTGTATACTGATGTATGGGTATCTATGGGTGATGAGGATGAGAAGGAGCAGAGATTGCATGACCTGGGGCCATACCAGATCAATGATGCCCTGGTGAATGTTGCCAGGGATGACTGTATGGTTATGCACTGTCTTCCTGCGCACAGGGGTGAGGAGATCACGAGTGAGGTGCTTACCGGCACTCATTCTGCGGTGCTTGACCAGGCTGAGAGCAGGTTGCATGCGCAAAAGGCTCTGCTGATCAAGTTGCTGGGGTCAAAGTAAAGGCTTAAATCTGATTAATACAATTCAGGAATCCTAATCATAGACTGCATGGCAGCGTTTGTCATGTGGTTATTGGATTTTTGATCCAAGTGTGCGTTTCGCTACGCTCAAGCGCACGAAAATAAGAAAACAAACCCAAATGCGGTTGTTGTC
>DUIM01000022.1 GCA_013330355.1 Methanosarcinales archaeon | reverse complement strand
GATGAGAGGATTTTAGGGATTTCAAATTTTTTTTGTATATTTGTCATATTAGTGTGTTGATTTGTGTATTCACCTGAATTGGATTGGGGGACAGCCTGTTTAATCAACAAGCAATCTCGCAACATATAATCTGGTATGTACAAGGTCACTGCCAGATATTTTTTGGATATCGCTAACATATATAGGACGCGCAAAGTAGATTGTTCAAACTAAAACTACAGCAACTCGCAGAAGGCTGTGCTTTCCACTACTATCTCTGCACCCGATCCGGCGGCGCATTTCTATCAATACGCACCAACCGCCTGCGTGCCGTCTGAACACAGGCAGCAGGGGTGGTGCGGGGTGTGAACCGGATGCAAGCACGAAAACCGTGGCCCAGATTCCTGTTTTAGCTGCACTTAAGCCCGCAGCCGTTCGAGTGCAGCCCCGATCACAGGCGGGCGCGCTGCCTGCACCACCATTCCTGCCGTGGCTGCATCCCCTTCCATCCTTGCAACCGATCCGGCGGCAGGTCTTAAAAAACTCGACACTGCCTGGGCGCTCACTTCTGCGACGACGTATATGCCGCCCCTGCCTTAAACGCCTTATCAAGCACAGCCAGCAGCAGCGCATCCAGTTCGGCTGCGGTTGGGTGTGCCGGCACAACGTTTGATTTGAGTACAATAACGAAAAATAACTCAGAATCAATATTAACGCCATAGATCGGAAATACTGACCTCACCAAAACCTTTATGGTCAAAGCATAATCATAATTAAAGATATGAAACGGGAATTACTAATAATCATTACTCTCTCATTGATCATCAGCGGTTGTGTTGATCAGGAACTTAGTCCTGCTGATAGTACACAAGAGGGACAAATTGAGACCGAACTGATCAATTTATCTGATATCACAGGAGAAAATACCGAATTTATTAAATATTATTCATTACAGCCACTGAACATTAATCTACAGGTTCCTCAATACCAATTACCTCTACCAGTAGATCAGATATCAAACTATGATGCGTTCTCTGAGAGTATCCCTCTTAGCAGCGAGGATCTGGACCTGCTGAAAAATAATGGATTTGTTGTGATAAAAAATCCATTTGATCCCGTAGAAGATGACATTATCCAGCCATATGATATATTGAAGGATGAAGAAGTACCGGTTTTTATAACAACAGATTCGCTGCTGCATCTATATCACATCCAGTTCGATGAAACGCTGCGCCAGATTGAGGAGAGGGAGTTCTATGATACCATCTGGAAGATCAGTGAAGAACTGTTGAATGAATCAATTAAGACCTACCAAAACAGTGATGCAGATGTAAAAGAAGCAGCAAGAAGAAATGTTGCCTACTTTTCAGTCGGTCTGAGTCTACTTAAACCGGTTCCTGAACAGCTCTGCCCGAATCAGAACGAACGGGAATGCACAGATGCTTATTTTAATAAAGATGATCTTGAGAAGTATAGTTTTGAAGTTCCGTCATATGTAATAGATGATGTTGAAAAAGAACTTCAATTAATAGATGAGCATTCAGGATTCAAAGAATCAGCTATTTTTATTTATATCGAAGATTATTCCCAGTATGTTCCGAGAGGACACTATACAAGGTCAGAAAAACTAAAGAACTATTTTAAGGCATTTATGTGGTATGGAAGAATGAGCATGCTGCTTAAAGGGTCTAATGAAATATCACCGGGAACAACCCTCTCGTCAGATAAAAATGGTTTTATCTCAGTAGAGGATGCCAGAATTCAGACGACAAGTGCATGCTTGGTAGCATCCGAATTCGGTGAAGATCAATCACTTTTGGATAAATGGGACAGGATATATTCAGTAACTGCCTTTTATGTGGGATTATCTGATGATCTTGGACCTTATGAGTACATTGATGCATTAAACTCGGTTTTTGGAGGGGCATTTGAAACGAAAGATCTAAACGAAGAGAATATAGGTAAAATAAAAGCCCAACTGGCAGAATACAGCTCACCGAAGATATACGGCGGAACAGGAGCATGTGAAATTCCACCTCCTTTTACACCAGAGCAGGCAGATCAGTGTCTGAACAACACCAAGGGATTCAGGCTGATGGGGCAGAGATTCATTCCTGACTCATACATGTTCACAAATCTTGTAGGTATATATACAGATACCTATCAGGGCAACCAGGAACCGTTCACCCTTGTTATCGATGGTGCAGGAAGACCGGTAAGAGGATTTCCCAGGGGTCTTGATGTCATGGCATTGCTCGGATCAAATCGATCGATTGAACTTCTGGACGAGATGGATGATTCCAATTATCGGCATTATGAGAGACAGTTCGGGCAACTGAAAGATGAATTTGATTCATTCGATGCTGCTCAGTGGAATAAAAACCTGTACTGGTCGTGGTTATTCACGCTCAAACCCCTGTTGGATGATCATGGTGAAGGGTATCCGACATTTATGCAAACAGATGCATGGAAGGATAAGGAACTTATTACCTCACTGGCTTCATGGACTGAACTTAGACATGATACGATCCTTTATGCCAAACAGAGCTATACTATGGGAACGACTTCCTATATTCCATCCACTGAAGAAAAACCTGTTGTGGGTTATGTTGAACCTGTTCCTGAATTTTATAACAGACTGCTTGCACTGACACAGATGACAAATAAAGGCTTAAGCGATATGGATGTACTGGATGAATCAGCTAAATACAGACTGGATAATCTTGAAATGATACTTGAGAGACTTGTTGAGATATCATCAAATGAGCTAGAAAATAAAGAGTTAAGTGAAGATGATTATGAGTTTATAAAAAATTTCGGTGATAGTCTGAATAGTGTGATCACTGATGTTGACGATAAGGCAAAGAAGACCACCATCATTGCTGATGTGCATACTGATGGTAATACATGGCATGTTCTGGAAGAGGGTGTGGGATATGTGGATCTAATCGTTGTAGCATACAAACTCCCTGATGGAAGGATACTGATGGGTTCAGGTCCGGTTATGAGCT
This sequence comes from Methanosarcinales archaeon, assembly GCA_013330355.1. GTDB lineage: Archaea > Halobacteriota > Methanosarcinia > Methanosarcinales > Methanocomedenaceae > Methanocomedens_A > Methanocomedens_A sp7939u. The sequence goes on along the minus strand of DUIM01000022.1, from coordinate 2,261 downwards.
ATTATGAGTTCAAGCAGCCGATGGACGATCGGCTTACCGATGAAGCCTGGAGAGAGATGCTGGATGCGGGTCCGCCCCGGAGACCGGAATGGATGTCATATTTTAATGAGGTCTGAGATAAAAAACATTTTAAGTCACTGATCCCTGATTTAAGAGGCTGTCTGACAATTAATACCAGTAATGAAGCTTCTCACAACGTAGGTTGCCCTCTTTGCTGCTGTGGGAACCTAGTGTCAAGTCAACCATGAAACGTATAGCGACCATCTGCCCTATCTTATATGACGCTGGCGGATTTAAAAATATCAGTGCGACACTTTACGCTTGACTTGACACTAGTTAGAAAAAGGTGTGGAAAATTTACGGCATTGCAAGCCCAACTTGACACTATGGCCGTTGGACATGACGAAAACATCAACTTTTTATAATCTCCTACCCTTTTACAACCACATTATTCAACATTCATTCTCAAAGAGGGCAACCTAACATGATTGATAGAAACGAGATTATCGAAATACTCCAGGAATACGACCCTACCGATTACAAGATCGGTGCCGTAGCATCCCATTCAGCCCTGGATGTATTTGACGGAGCAGTGGAAGAAGGTTTCCAGACCTATGCTGTATGCCGAAGCGGACGTGAACAGACCTATACAAATTACTTCAGGACCAAGTGTGACAAGGACGGTTGCGTCATACGCGGCGTGGTAGACGACTGGGTTGTTTACGACAGTTTTGATAAACTTCTCCTGCCTGCCAAACAGCAATCACTCATCGACAATAACATACTTTTCATACCTAACCGCTCCTTTACATCCTATTGTGGTATAGACGCCATCGAAGATGATTTCAGGGTACCACTTGTTGGCAGCAGGAACTTATTACGAAGCGAAGAGCGGGGCGAGGAACAGGACTACTACTGGCTGCTGGACAAAGCTGGTCTCCCTTATCCTGAAAAACTGGAAGACCCACAGGAAATAGACGAACTGGTCATGGTAAAACTACCCCATGCTGTCAAGAAACTGGAACGGGGATTCTTTAGTGCCGCATCTTATGAGGAATACCTGGAAAAATCAGAATCACTGCTGGCCCAGAACGTCATCACTCAGTCCGACCTTGATAACGCCCGCATCGAGCGCTATATTATCGGCCCTGTGTTTAACCTTGATTTCTTTTATTCACCTATTGAGGAAGACTTAAGCCCGATTGAGCTACTGGGTATCGACTGGCGGTTCGAGACAAGCCTTGACGGACATGTCAGGTTGCCCGCACCCCAGCAGATGACACTTGATCCCAGGCAGGTAACACCTGAGTACACGGTCTGTGGCCACAACTCAGCTACACTAAGGGAATCCCTACTCGAAGAAGCTTTTGAACTTGCAGAAAAGTACGTATCAGCCACCAAGAAATATTACGATCCAGGCATTATCGGGCCATTCTGTCTCCAGACATGCGTGGATAAAGACCTAAACTTCTACATCTATGACGTGGCTCCCAGGGTTGGCGGGGGGACAAATGTCCACATGTCAGTAGGACACCCCTATGGTAACACCACCTGGCGCACGCCCATGAGCACAGGCAGGCGACTGGCAATGGAGATTCGCAATGCCATTGAAATGGATAAGCTTGATCTGATTGTAACCTAAATCATTTCCCTGGGATGAAAATCCATATAAAAACCTTTGGCTGTACAGCTAACAAAGCCGATAGTCACAGGATCATGCAATTGCTTGCCTCACAAGGTCATGTTTTTGTTAGTAATCCGGATTTGGCCGACCTGGTTGTAGTTAATACATGCACTGTTACGCAGACCACCCAGCAAAAGGTCCTGAAGTATATCAATTTACTATCTGATCAGGGTAAGGACGTTGTGGTAGCAGGGTGCTTACCGGCAGCCCAGCCCTATATCCTGGATGGTATCGACTACCCGTCAGTAACACCTGCTTCACTGGATGATATCACTGATATTGTAGGTAGTAATATTGTCGGTAGTAATGGTATTACAACCCTTGCTCCATATGTTCCAATACTGGAAGGTGTAACAGGTATTGTCAGCATCTCGCAGGGATGTTTAGGACAATGCTCCTACTGTATCGTAAAGCAGGCCAGGGGCAAACTGGTAAGCCGCCCTGTTAACGATATTGTTGATGAGATAAGATTACTTGTACAGCAGGGTGCCAGGGAGATCCAGCTTACTTCCCAGGATACATCAGCTTATGGCATGGATACTTGTATAAGACTGCCTGAGCTGCTACGTGTCATAAC
>DUIM01000170.1:11409-19200 GCA_013330355.1 Methanosarcinales archaeon | reverse complement strand
ATCCTTATCTATTTGTATCAGGGACTATTTAATAAGGGGGCATACCTGTCTTTTTTTATAACTACTCAGCCATACATAAACGGTATCGGTAAAATGAATTGTCTACAAATAGATAATTGCACACAATTGTCAAAAAGCTTTGAAATTTATGGATTTGGACTCAGTATTAAAAACTAATAAATGTATCACAATAGACACAAACAAGCGGATTTTCGCCATTAGCATTCGGTCTTAAGGATGGCTGAATAGTTACCCTTTTTTTTACAAAAAGTATAAATATTAAATCGATTCAACTTATATTGATTTATGAGTGGGATTACTATAAATAACCAGAAAACTAATAATGTTACTACAAATAGTAGCGCTAACGATATTTCGATTTTTAATGATCATCCCGAATCATCTGCAGAACTTTTCAATTTTAATGCATATTCAGATGCCATTGCAGGAATAATCCAAAGTAAAAAAACAAAAACTCCTCTCGTTATTGGGATATTTGGGGAGTGGGGAAGTGGTAAAACCAGTTTGATGAGAACAATAGAAAAGAAAAATAACAGACTATTTTTTAGCAAAGACCTTAAAGAACCAGGTAATTTTGCAGAGAAAATAAGGAGCAATGACTCGCTATCTGAATTTATACTTGAATTTTCTCCAAAATTAAAGCAATTACTAGATGAAAAATTTATTGATACTTTTTCAAATTCATCGTTCGATTCACTGAAAGAACAATTATTAAACGAGTTAGAAAAAATCAAAGATAAGTCACATTTTGAAGCCTATTCATCCGAACAACTGAATAAAAAAAATCTTGCTGAACTTGTTGATTTATTTCAGGATACCAGAAATCCAAATATAATATACTTTTTAGAAAAATCCCCTGAATTGAATAAAATTATGAATTTATTTGGAAAACGTCAAAGTCAATTGACAAATGAATTGAATAACATTATAACTAATCCATATATTTTCGATAAAATCATCGAAAAAAAAGAAATCATTTCTACATCTACTAAATTAACAGAAGAGGATAACGATTTACTAGGATTTATAACAGACTATCTTAACAAAATCAAGGAAAGACCCTTAACTTATGAGGATATTATAAATTGTAATCGTAATTTTTTAGAAAAAGCTTTTCCAGACGAATTGGGCACAAATAAAAAAAATAATGCTGTTGACATTAAAACAATTTGGTTCAATGCCTGGAAATATGATAAAAAGGATGTTTTATGGCGCGCATTAATAATGAGAATCCTGGATGAACTTAAAACTTCAGAGAAGCATGAAAAGCCCAAACATAAATTAATTAGCTGGCAAACAGTTGCTTCTTTGTTTTTTGATATTAATAAAATCTTATCCCTCTCAAAATTCAATTTGAATAAAATTGACGACGCAGAACATTTTATAGCCGCAATACAGGACGAATTAAATCCTCTTTCCAAGTTTATCACGGACAATAAAAAATTAAATGGAATAACAAGAGAATTACTGGAAGAATACAATGGTTTTGGAACACCATCAAAGGAACTGATGAAAAATTTAGCAAATGACTTTAGCTTACTTCTTAAAGACCGTGACCTTTTAAATAAGCAACTATTTTCAGAAGTACACTTTACAGATGAAACAAAAATACTCTTAGAGCAGAAACCTCAAAAAGATAAAGATTTAGCTAAACGTAATCGAAAATTACTAAAGGAAGCTTATTTGGAAGATAATTTATCTAAAAAACTTGAAGATTTACAGAATAGCCTTTACCAGGAGGTATACCGTGAAGAACCGGGTAACATAGAATTCAAAACAGGAAAATTTTTAGGCGCAACAGTAAAACTTGGTCTGGCAGGATATAACCCTTTGATGTATCCTGCTGCAATTCCTGTTGCAATTAAAGATTTTTCAGAATCGATACAACAAAGAAAAAGAATAGAACATGTAAGAAAAATAAAATTTAAAGAGGAATTTCAGTATCGATTTGAGGATATTATTCAAACATATTTTGTTAACAGGAATAAAAGAGTGGTAATTTTTATAGATGATCTCGACCGCTGTCTCCCAGATAAAGCTCTGGAAATCCTTGAAGCAATTAAGACATTTTTGGATGTTGAGGGCTGTATTTTCGTATTAGGCATTGACAGGCGCGGGATATCGGAAATTTTGGAAAAAAAATATAAAAAACTGACAGCGGATGAATATATAGAAAAAATTATTCAGTTAAGTTTTCAACTTCCGCCGATTGAATCCAAAGATATAAAGGATTTTATCAATACGCTGGAAGATATTGACCAAGATTTTTATAAACCGTATCTTGATATGATTGTGGAAGGAACCAAACACAATCCCAGAAAAATAAAACGTGTTTGTAATCTTATAGAACTTCAGCGAAGACTTGACGAAGCAATCAACCCCAATAAAAAAGAAAAATATTCTGAAGAAGAAATAGAGATGTATAATAGTCTAATGGTATTTTGGGCTATTATAAGCAACAATCATCATGATTTCAGGGATGAAATAATAAAGGATAAGTCAATCCTTATACAAACTGTTTTTAATGAGACAATGAAAGATTTGCCTGAGGAAAAAGAGAAACACGAATTAATTACAGAGAAAACTCCTCTTTTTAATCTCATTGATAGTTTTAATCATTATATTGAAGAAGACAAAGTGATAATAGCGGACTGGAAAAATATTCAGGAAAACGAAAACGAAAATAAAAAATTAATAGCCTTTCTGGATAGAAGCTATTACAAAGTTGAATGGACAAAAAAGACACACATTAAAAAAACCGATGACAGTACTATCAAATTATCATCAGACGAAAAAAACATTCTTACTTTAAAACTCAACGATGAAAAAAACAAATTGAACTTGGAATTCGACAATGGCAGCACTGATAAATTCAACGTAAAAGAAGAAAATGGCAAACTGAATATATATTCACCTTTGACAAAAATTAAACAGGATAAGTTGAGAGATATTTTAACTAAAGTAATTTCTCTTGGTCATGGTGAAGCAGAGATAAAAATAGAGGTAGAGGAGGAAAAAGTAGAAAAGTCCGAACAAATTGTTAAGGAAATCAAAGACGCAAAAAAAGGAAAAGAAAGTCTTAATAGAAAAAATTGGAGGGGAGAGAATCTGGAAGGAGAGGATCTGAGTGGTATAGAGTTAAATAATGCAGACTTTTCAAAGGCAATTTTAACCAGAGCAACAATGCAGGGAGTTAAATTGAATGACGCAAATCTTACATATGCCAACTTAGAACATTCTGACCTGACTGATGCTGAATTGAATGGAGCAAAATTAACAAGGGCGAAATTAAATAGTGCTATCTTAAATAATGCAGAATTGAAACAAGCAAAATTAAATAATGCAAAATTATGGTATGCACAACTAAAAAAAGCAGATCTGGAAGGAGCAATATTGAAAGATGCTGAATTGTATAATGCTTCTTTGGAAGGGGCACATTTGACTAATGCTAACCTGTATAATGCCGGGCTTATAAGAGCTACTCTGAAAGGAGCTAAATTCAATGGAGCAATTTTACATCATTGTAACCTAAATAGTGCAATTTTTGATAAAAATACTGACTTTAAAGGTGCCGATATTGATTCAGTAACAATCGACAATATGAAGGGCTCAAACTGGAGAGAAGCCCAATGGGATGAAAAAGTTAAAGAAATGATTGAAAATAAATATGGCCCGTAATTTTCTATTCAGGCAGTCTTTCATGACGTACTACCCGCACCTAAATATCTTCAACATTAAATACTAACAAAATAATGTACCATCAATGAACACACCCGCCATTGAGACATTCAACCTGACCCGCCGATTTGATGACATAGTAGCAGTAGACAACATCAATATCCAGGTTAACAATGGAGAACTATTCGGCCTGTTAGGACCAAACGGCGCAGGCAAGACCACACTCATCAACATGCTCTCCACCATGATAACACCAAGCAACGGCAGTGCACAAGTATGGGGAGCTGACATCACCAGACAGCCCTCAGAGGTCAGGAAAAATATCGGCATGGTGTTCCAGGGTACCACCCTCGACGACAGGCTCACAGGCAAGGAAAACCTGGACCTCCACGGACGACTGTACGGCCTGTCAAAACAACTGCGAAAACAAAGAATTGCCGATGTACTGGAACTGGTCGAACTCAATGACAAAGCCGATGTGATCGTAAAAACATATAGCGGCGGGATGATGAGACGCCTCGAGATAGCCAGGGGACTCATGCACCATCCCAAAGTACTGTTCCTTGATGAACCCACCCTCGGACTTGACCCCCAGACCCGCAACCATATATGGGACTACATACGGCAACTGAACAAAGAAGAAAATGTCACCATCATGCTGACAACACACTATATGGAAGAGGCCGACCACCTGTGCAACCGCATAGCTATAATCGACTTTGGCCAGGTAAAAGCCCTGGACACGCCAGAGAACCTGAAGGACGCACTGGGCGGGGATGTGATCATACTTACCGTGGAAACCCGTGAGCTTGCTTTACAACTACTCGACCTTTACAATAAGAACGGTTCTGCCGGAAGCGTCCAGCGAAAGGACAGAAGCATCTATATCACCATAAAGGACGGGGCTGGCCGGATACCCCATGTCCTGAAGATCGCATCCGATGCCGGTATCAACGTCCTGTCCGTTGACCTGCACCGCCCTACACTGGATGATGTATTCCTATCCTACACAGGCAGGGCCATCAGGGAAGAAGAGACAAGCAGTGTTGACAGGATAACCTATAATATCCAGGCAAGGAGGCGCTGATATGGCAAACCATGTGTCAGGTTTTTCTGAAAATACCGTCATTGCCCTGAACACAGTATATACCATGTGGCTCCGTGAAATGCTCAGGTTCAAGAGGTCAAAGAGCAGGATCATCGGTTCCCTGGCCACACCCCTGTTCTTCCTGGTAATCCTGGGTACGGCATTCAATTCATCATTCCAGATGCGTAGTGGCGGACAGACCAATATCGGTTTTTTAGCCCCGGGCATCATCGGTATGGCCATCCTGTTCTCATCCCTTATGGGGGGTGTCAGTATCATCTGGGACAGGGAATTCGGATTTTTAAAGGAAATACTCATTGCCCCTGTGCCCAGGTTCTTTGTGGCACTGGGAAGGGCACTCGGGGGTGTGACCACGGCTATGATACAGGGCACATTGATCATGCTGATAGCATTTGCCATCGGGGTAGAATACCACTCCTATCTTGGGATGGCCGCCAGTGTGGGTGTGATGCTTCTTATCGGACTGGGTTTTATCGGGCTGGGCATTGCCCTGGCCTCGCAGACCGAGAGCCATGAAGGGTTCCAGATGATAATGACCTTCATTACTATGCCTGTACTACTGCTAAGCGGTGCATTCTTCAGGATAGGTGACCTGCCTTCGTGGCTGAAGACGCTGGTCTATCTTGACCCGCTTACATACGGTATCATGGCGCTGCGATATACCCTGATGGGTGAGACCGAGATTCCGATACATATATGCATTGCAGTTATATTTTTATTCGCTGCTGCCACTATTGGTCTGGGTGGTTACATGTTCCAAAAGGCAAAGGCTTAGAAAAATATCGTCCTTAGAATTGGTTGAGGGTCAACTGGCGCCGCTTGCAATTCTCACCCGGTATCTCCACCGGATACACACCTGTCAGGCAGCCAAGGCACAGGTCATCTTTGGGTATCCCGACAGATTCCACCAGTCCTTCCACGCTTACATATCCCAGGCTGTCAGCATTGATGAGTGCTTCCACACCTGCCACGGTCTTATGGGCCGCTACCAGTTCTTCCCTGCTTGCCATATCGATACCGAGATAACAGGGTGACATAATAGGCGGGCTGCCGATACGCATATGCACCTCCTCAGCACCTGCTTTGCGCACCATATCCACAATGCGCCGGGAAGTTGTACCCCTGACAATGCTGTCATCCATCAGGATAACCTTCTTACCTTCAAGATTCTGCCTGATGGTATTGAGCTTCAGCCTGACCGCAGTCTCGCGCATATTCTGGTTAGGCATGATAAAGGTCCTGCCAATATACCTGTTCTTCATCAGGCCTTCCATATAATCAATATCTGATTTCTTACTGTACCCGATGGCGAAAGTTATACCGCTGTCCGGGACAGGAGAAATAATATCGGCATCAATGGCATGTTCATCCAGCAGCCTTTCACCAATGCGGATCCTGGTCTGGTAGACAAGCTGCCCGTCAATAATAGAATCAGCACGGGCAAAATAGATATATTCGAACACACAATGGGCAGTGTTCTTTGCCCTGAACAAATGGTGGCTGGAATAGCTGCCGTCCCTGAATACCAGGACCTCTCCGGGCCGTACATCACGAATAAGCTTACCGCCGATGGTATCAATAGCAGCACTCTCGGATGTGACCACATATCCCTCATCCAACTTGCCAATACACAATGGTTTGAAACCAAGCGGATCCCTTACTACCACTAATGTATCATCCACAAGGATGGTAAGGCTGTATGAACCTACCAGTCTCCTCATGACTTCCTCGACCGCACCTAGAATATCATTTTTCAGAAGTTTCTTGACCAGCAGCCGGGCTATAACTTCGGTATCGGATGACGTGAGGAATACCTGCCCTTCAGCCTCGAACTCTGCTATAAGCTCCGCACTATTGACCAGGTTACCATTATGGGCTATGGCAATGGTCCGGTCCATGAAATTCACTATCAGGGGCTGGCTGTTCTCTATAGTGGAATCACCGGTTGTAGAATACCTTACATGCCCGATGCCCACAAAACCTTTCAGGTCACTAAGGTTATATTTCTTAAAAACATCAGGGACAAGCCCCATACCTTTGAGGGTCCGGGCACTTTTGCCATCATGAACCGTAATACCTGTGGATTCCTGCCCCCTGTGCTGCAGGGCATACAAAGCATAATAAATCGGTAATGCAGCGTTATCCGATTCCCTATCATTTAGTGCGAGACCGACAATCCCGCAGGATTCATGCAATAAGGTTCACCTGATTGTTTGATTATTAATAACGTAATTAAATAATGTAAAGGTCAGTCGCCATTTAATCCTGATTTTCTCTGCCATTTATAACTTCTCATGCGAGTTGTTTTTTTGAATCCGCATGCAACACAAACCTTTGTATGTATATTCAATGAGACTCTGCCGCAACGCCTGCACTTGATATGGGTGCGCTTCTGCCTTTTTCCCATTGATGGAGTACCTTTTGACATAATATTCTACCTTTTATAATTATAATTTTATGTTGATTCCTGTTCGAGGGCAATTCCCTATGTCTTCAGAGTAAATATATATTATGGAGATCACACCGGCCTATGGTGAGATGTATACCACATTGTCACCCCTGACCACTACTGTACCCATTTTTTTCTCATTTTCCGTATCTGATAATTCTTCTGCATTATCCAGCACTAGGTTCATGTGAATATCATAACCTTCAAGTGTTCCTCTAAAACTGCGTTCGCCTTTTAGTTTGATAATGACAGGGTTGCCCAGTGCATTATTTAGAATGTCAAGTGGTCTTTTCCCCATATTTATTGCTCCTGATGTTATAATTTAAGTTATACTTTATTTATCTATCCCGTATTATCAATTGCGTACTTCTTTTACAGACAAGTGACACATCATTTTCATTAGTAAATGCATATAATGTAAGCATTTCCATATCGAATAGCATTGCAAAAGCTTAAATGCAAAACTATGAATATTGCTTCAAAGTAGTTATACGCCTACTTAAAATTATCGAAGATTCCAATCGAAATATTCTTT
>DUIM01000170.1:0-11090 GCA_013330355.1 Methanosarcinales archaeon | reverse complement strand
AGGATTTTTGTCGAGGATTTTTATCAAAATCTTCTATCAAAATCCTCTATCGAAATCCTCTATCAAATAATGAGGAATAAGACACGTGAAAGCAAAACCCAGGCATCAACTCCGGAAAAACCAGCAAAAAGAAATAATCAATCTGATCACTAATGTATTTGAAGATGCTGATACTGTTATTGGAACAAAGCGCATTGAGTTGGCCCAGGCAGAGGATCAGGAACTGATACTTGTGGATGGAAAACCACTCTTTTTCATTACAGATGGTGAGCCGTTCTTTACTGTCAAGGGCGCGTTGGAACTCCAACCTCAAAAAAGGTTGGTAATGGTAGATGCAGGTGCTGTTTCCTTTGTTGCCAAAGGTGCTGACATCATGCGCCCGGGCATTGTCTCGGCCGACCCGGATATTAAAGAAGGGGATTTAGTCATAATTGTAGAGCAAAGACATGGTAAACCCCTGGCTATTGGCAGGGCGCTGGTGTCTGGTGAACAGATGACAGGGGATAGTGGAAAGGTTGTCAAAACAATACATTTTGTGGGTGACAGGATATGGAATATCGAACTGTAACATGGGTTCAATATGATGCTTACAGATGCAGGAAAACAAAAACATATATGTAATGGCAATCGTATAAGTTAGTTAGATTATCCTGTTTAGATTTTATTAGGGTGAATACTAATGGCAGCACTCAAAGAACTATTTAAGGGCGCAGCGAAGTCCAAATCAAAGGTTGACGAATATGTGGACATTGACCTCAGTGATTATGAAGAGGTTATCGAGACCGAACCCGCAGAGATGTATATCCGCATTGCAGAGCTTAATAATTTGAATGAATTACCTGACCTCAAAAAGGAAGTCTATGATGGCAATATGCTTCTTGTTGATATTTCTTTGTTAAAGAGGGACAAATTCAATCTGGACCGTGCTATCAAGGAACTTAAACAGGTAGTGGAGGATGTCCACGGTGATATTGCCGGTGTGGGTGAAGAGCAGGTGATCGTAGCCCCTATGGGTGTCAGGATCGACCGTTCCAAGATTTTCGGTGGCAAATAGTGAATAAGGACCCTGAACCTTTTTTTACTAAAACCAACTGTCCGCTGTGCAAAAACTCCATTATAATTAGCTGGCAGCCGGATAAAATCCCATTTTTTGGCGATGTTATGCATACCTGCTCCCAATGTGACTGTGGGTTCAAGTATGCTGATACAATGATCTTAACCCAGCGTGAGCCCGTGAGGTTCACTTTGAGTGTGGAATCGCCCGAAGACCTGGATATTAGAGTGATACGCTCTATTTCCGGGACTATCAGGATTCCTGAACTGGGAATTAATATAGAACCAGGACCTGCAAGTGAATCCTATGTATCAAATGTTGAAGGTGTACTGTGCCGTATTGAGGATGTAGTGGGGATGGTGACACGGTGGAAAGATGAGCCGCCCGGGAGCATAGAAAGGGCACATGAGATACTTGGGTCATTACGACAGGTGAGGCTGGGTAAGCTTGGTATCACCATTATTATCGAGGACCCCCTGGGTAATAGTGCAATAATATCGGATAAGGCCGGCATTGACATACTGACGCCTGAAGAAGCAGAGGGTCTGAAAACCAGTGAAATCATATTTGAAAAGGATGAACTGCCGAATCATATATTCTGAACAAAACGAAGCAAAGAGCTTAAATATCTGATACAAGATATATTATTATAAATATTCGCACTGTTCTGAAAAATATATATAGGAATAAATGTAATCAATTCCAGGGAGTGTTAAAAATGAAATCGTTTGCAGTAATAAGGGCTGAGAACACCACAAAAGTAAATGTGGCACTCAGGGACCTGGTCAGGTATGGTCATCTATCCTTTGATGATAGCCCGAAAAAACTGGACCCCGAAAAGGCAGATAAAGTACTGGAGGATGTAATGCACACCAATCTTAGGAAAAACTGTAATTCAGCAGCAGTAGTGCCTCTGGGGAACCATGCAAGTTCAGCCATTGGAAGATTAAAAAAGATCCATCCCCCTGCCCATATTATAATAGTAAGCCCAAGACATGATATATTCTCATTGCTTGCCAAAGACATTGATGAAATGCCTGAAATGGAATTGGGTTCCGGAAGCGATGAAGAATACCAGGATTTTTAAGAAATCCTGAAATGGCAGATGTATTAATAATAATCAGGAAAGGTTGAGTCGTACCTTTCACTTTCGTTTAATTTTGACAATGTCTCCAAGCGTGGTGCCCTGGAACCCGGTTCCATGCTCCATGATATCACTACTGACCCGTTCGGTAAGTTTGATCTCCAGGCTGCGTTCAAGTTTTTTTCGCAAATCATCTTCAGGTTTGATCTCAGAACGTTCGATCTTGCGTATCAGGGCTGCCTTTTCCTTGATATTCAGGCCGAGTTCCTCCAGTGTCCATCCCTTTGCTTCCCTGCCCTCACGTATGATCTTGCTATAATCTGATACGATCTCATCATCCATATCATCAAGGGGTCGGCGTTTGGTTTTTTTTATGCCGGGTTTGGGTGTAGCTGCAACGGGCGCTACCTTTCTTGAAACTGGTGTCCAGCCCTGGAGTGCCTTACCATACTGTGAACACTTGCCACAAACATCAAGTTCTGTTCCTTCAACAACTACTTTCCTTGCAGATCCAATAATCTCAACGCCGCATATTTCACACTGCATTATAATTCAACCTTCGAAAAGGCTATATATCGTATGGACTTAAATATTATTCGGAGATTTAATATGACAGAGATCATTGAAGACGACAGTTTAAAAGGATTATCTGTCGACATTCCGCCAGAACTCAGAAATGATGATTTTTCGCGATACCTTATTGATAGAATGCACCAGTTGGAAGAAAGGAATCACATCTTAAGAGAGCAGAATCATAAGATCGAATCAGAGAAACGTTATGCTGAATCCCAAAAAATAAAATTTGAACGGGATTTGAGGACACTTACCAATGAACTGGAACGCTTGAAGACCTCACCTCTTATTGTAGGCACTATAGTTGAAGTGCTTGAAAATGGCAAATTGATAGTAAGGAGCAGTACCGGACCCCAGTTTGTTGTTGGGATGTCTAAATTTATAAAAGGGTCTGACCTGGAACCAGGTGCCCAGGTGGCCATGAACCAGCAAACCCTGGCAGTAGTGGGAGTACTTCCTACATCCATAAGTGCCCTGCTCAAGGGTGTAGAGGTCATAGAAACGCCAGATGTGGATTACTCACATATCGGAGGACTTGGTGACCAGATAAGGGAATTAAGGGAAGCTGTAGAACTGCCCCTAACCAAACCAGAAGTCTTTACAAAAATTGGCATAGACCCACCAAACGGTGTATTGCTTTACGGCCCACCGGGAACCGGGAAGACCATGCTTGCAAAGGCAGTGGCAAATCATACAAGTGCTAATTTCCTGCGTATAGTTGGTTCCGAACTGGTCCAGAAATACATAGGGGAAGGGGCACGCATGGTAAGGGAATTGTTCAAACTTGCCCAATATAAGGCACCCAGCATCATTTTCATTGACGAACTGGATTCTATCGGAGCAAAGCGATATGATGGCGCCACAGCCGGTGACAGGGAGGTACAGCGTACCTTGATGCAGTTACTGGCTGAGATGGATGGTTTTAATTCAAGGGGCGAGGTACGGCTGCTGGCAGCCACAAACAGACTGGATATCCTTGACTTGGCACTCTTGCGTCCGGGAAGGTTCGATCGATTCATAGAAGTCCCTACACCAAACCAGGAGGCCAGAGCGAATATCCTTAGTATACATACCCGGAATATGGCGCTTTCGAAGACCATTGACTTCAATTACCTTGCAAAGATCACCGAAGGAGCCAACGGCTCTGAATTAAAGGCCATTGCTACAGAGGCAGGTATGTTTGCTATTCGAAAAGATAAAGAACAAGTTGAAGCTGAAGATATGGAAAGTGCCATATCAAAGGTCCTGCTCAATAAAAATAGCCCAAATACATATTCAGAAGGCATGTTTGTGTAAAAAGATAATGGTTCCGCAAGTAATTTCCCAATGTGTAGAATAAATTAAAATATATTAGTATTAAACAATAGATGAGAAGCAATATTGAACAAGAGAGCCGGTTTAGATACGAGGAAAGATGAATGGATAATATCTTTTTTATTTTTGATGCAATTGATTTCATTGTTCGGCTGATGATTCTGGTAATCTTTTTGTCGATTGCTTCCACTATGAATAAAACAAATCCTGATGTTATCCGGTCCAGGTTGTCCCTTGAATATGGCCAGATCACCAAAGCTTTTAATGTGATGTTTGTCGGATCTATCTTTTTCTTTATTGCAGCAGTAATCGAATATTTGATCAATCCCATACAAGGAGATGATATGGTCCTTATTATGAAAATATCTCTCACTGTATTCCAGATTACTGTAATATATTTTATTTTCATATTGAACTCAGCCATAAATGCAATTGGGAGACGTGGGATGTAATATGGCTGCATTAAAGGAAAAGCTTGAATTTTAAATCCAGTTGGAATCATTGGGTGACATCAAGCTATCTGCCATCATCTCCTGTCACGGACTGTTAATGGAATCCAGGGCCACCCAGGATTTGGACATGGAGGCCTTTGCAGCCCTGTCAACCACACTTCATGTGTCTGTTGGTCCACTACGTCCTGTCGGTTATTTTCCCAACCGGGTCCCATCAAAGATTTTATCACGTAAAACTTATATCATTGATATGAGGAACCGATGAAAGACTTATACCAGGATATCATTGAAAAGGATTCAAAGTATGTCTTCCAGAACTATACCCGCCAACCCATAGCCATTACCAGCGGACAGGGTGCATTGGTCAGGGACAGTAAGGGTAAGGAATACATAGATTGTGTTGCAGGGATTGCGGTCAACAATATCGGACACTGTCATCCGGCTGTAGTGGAAGCACTTAGCACTCAGGTGTCAGAACTAATTCATGTTTCGAACTTATATTATAACAGCCAGCAAGCCGAACTGGCAGCCCGGCTTGTACCCAGGACAGGCATGGACCGGGTATTTTTCTGCAATTCAGGAACCGAAGCTGTAGAAGGTGCATTAAAACTTGCCCGCAGGGCAACCGGGCGAACCGATTTTGTTGCGGCAGAACACAGTTTCCACGGCAGGACCATGGGTGCGCTGAGCGTGACCCATAAACCGCAGTTCAGGGAGCCTTTCCAGCCTCTCATACAAAAGGTGGAGTTTGTACCATACAGCAATGTGGAAGCTCTGAAAGGTGCTGTGAATAAAGACACGGCCGCCCTGATACTTGAACCTATCCAGGGCGAAGGCGGTATCCGCATTCCCGACGATGGTTACCTGCAAGCCACAAAGGATATCTGTGAAGATGCTGGTGCACTGCTCATATTTGACGAAGTGCAGACCGGTATGGGCCGGACAGGGAAGTGGTTCGCACGTGAACACTCAGGTGTAGTGCCCGATATCATGACAATGGCCAAGGCAATGGCAGGTGGATTACCCATGGGTGCACTGCTTGCAAGGGAACAGACCGCTTCAAAGATGCAAAAAGGTGACCATGCAGCCACCTTTGGCGGCGGGCCCCTGTTATGTGCGGCTGCCCTGGCATCACTTAAAGTAATTGAAGATGAGGGACTGGTAGGCAGGTCGGCCCGGATGGGACGCTACCTGGTAGATAAACTTGAAAAACTTGAACTGGAAGCTGTCAGGGAAATCAGGGGAAAGGGATTGATGGTAGGCATGGAACTGGCAGTCAAATGCGGGCCTGTTGTCGACTATGCAAGAGAGAACGGTGTGCTGCTTAACTGTACGTCAGACTCTGTGTTGCGATTCGTGCCGCCCCTGGTGATTACACCAACTCAGATAGATAGAGTGATAGAGGTTGTGGCAGAGGGTATTGAGGGGGCACAATGACGCATGCTAAGGAATTCATAAAGGCATCTATCAAGGGAATTAAGGAGTACGTACCAGGCAAATCCACAGAGGAGATAGCGGTCGGCTATGGTATTGAACCTGGTAATATCATCAAACTGGGCTCTAACGAGAACCCGCTGGGTCCCTCGCCCATGGCAGTCGAAGCTGTGGGTAACATGGCTGATACCATCAGCGTGTACCCTTCGGTAGACGCTGCCGAACTTAAGCGTGCCCTGGCGGACTATGTGGGTTATCCGGAAGAGAATGTGGTTCTAGGTGCAGGTATGGACGGTGTGGTTGATACACTGATGCGACTCTTCGTGCAGCCCGGCACAGATGTCATTATCCCCACCCCCACATTTTCATACTTCGGGATTGCTGTAGGCTCAGCAGGCGGGATTCCGGTCTATGTGAAACGGCTGCCCGATTACAGCGTGGATACTGACTCTGTGATCTCGGCGCTTAGCGATTCTACACGGTTCATCTACCTTGTTTCACCCAATAACCCATCCGGCAATACTGTGCCGGAAGCCAGTCTCAGGAAGATTGTTGAATCCACAAGCGCGCTGGTATTCCTTGACGAAGCCTATGTGGAGTTTGCTAACAGGAGCCTTACGGGCCTGGTGACAGAATATGATAACCTCATCGTGGGCCGTACTATGTCCAAGGCTATGGGACTTGCAGGTCTCAGGGTTGGTTATGCCGTGGTACCGCAGTGGATAACCAGGGAATATATGAAGGTGACCACCCCATTTGCCATAAGCAGGATATCTGTAGCAGCAGGACTGGCAGCCCTGCAGGACACTGATTACAGGAAAAGGACTATAGAGAATGTGCTAACAGGCAGGCAGTTTTTGAGTGATGGATTATCTGTTCATTGCAGGGTATTTCCTTCTGAAGCGAACTTCATCATGATCGACGTATCTCCAAAAAAGAGCAAAGACGTTACAGAGGCGTTGTTGGAACTGGGTATCATCGTACGTGACTGCACATCATTCAGGGATGCCGGGAGAAGCCTGATAAGAATAACTGTAGGCACCCCTAAACAGAATATCAGGCTTATGGACGCACTTACTGGTATATTGCAATCATGATAATCGCTTTGACAGGTACTCCCGGCACTGGTAAGACCACCATATGCCAGATCCTGGGTAAAAAGTACAGAATTATTGATATTAACCAAATGATAACTGGCGAAGGGCTGCATACCGGAAGGGATGAAATGCGTGGTTCACTGGTGGCAGATATGGAAGCACTCCAGGGACGGGTGGATGAACTGGTAAAGGGTGAGACCGTAACAATAATCATTGAAGGACATTTATCCCACTATCTGGAAGGGAGCGGTGCGGTCATTGTGCTGCGGACCAGACCAGGCGTATTGGCCCAAAGGCTTGAGGATAGGGCATATTCCAAGGAAAAAGTCAGGGAAAACATGGAAGCTGAAGCACTGGATGTGATACTGGTTGAAACCACCCAAAAGCACGACAGGGTCTATGAAGTAGAGACAACCGAATCCTCACCTGAAGACGCCGCCGTCCTGGTTGATTCGATAATCGGGCACCTGGAGGCGGGTAACTTTGAGCAGGTGGAAAGATATCTGCCAGGGCGGTTCGACTGGAGCGAGGAGGTGTTCTGATGACCCTCAACACCTACAGGCCGTATATCAGCTTCATCCTGGAACCTTCAGGTTCGGCACTTGCCCGCATGGGCCTGACCCCGAACAATGTCTCTATTCTCTCACTTATATTTGCACTGCTGTCTGGTGTATCCTACTATTATTCCCCAAACAGCAGGTTGTACCTTGCCGCAGCCCTGGTATTTGTTATACTGAATTCATTCACAGACGCTGTGGACGGTGTGATGGCACGCCAGAAGAACATCCAGTCAGACCGGGGCGACCTGCTGGACCATGTTATTGACAGGTATGCCGATACTTTCATCATCTGCGGAATATTCTTTGCCGGATATACTCACTGGATGATAGGAGCGGCCGCCATTACAGGAGTGCTGATAACCAGCTACATGGGCACACAGGCCCAGGCTGTAGGAGTAGGAAGGGACTATGGCGGTATCATGGGACGGGCAGACAGACTGGCACTGATTATTATGGTCACTGCTGCAAATGTTGTTTACCCTTTCGAGATATATTCTATGCAACTGCTGGGCTGGGTTATCGTGGTGATTGCAATCACGTCCCACTTTACGGCACTGCAGCGGTTTTTACACATCTGGAGTGAGATGGAGCAGGAATAATTATCTAATTTATTTTATGGCTTGTTAAATGCCCTTCCTCCCCACCACTATCGCCGTCGTATAACTAAACACCATTCTCCCATCCTCCACCCGCACATCCAGCCCGGACCGATCCCCCTCCATCGAAGCTTCCATCATTTCCCTGATCCTCTTCACATTCCAGGCAGGCGGGTCAGCCATTTCTATCCAGTGCCCGAAGTCAAAATCAGAACCGCCGCCGACCCTGTCAACAATAACCAGCCCGGCCTCTTGCAGCATCCGTTCAAGCTCAGATGCCCTGTAGTGTTTGATGTGCGACGGGTCCCTGAGGTTCTCCATCTTGTTCTGGTACTCGCTTTTTACTGTATCCTCAGAAGATAACATATCCTCAATAACCAGCCTGCCACCCGGTCGAAGCACCCTTGCCATCTCACACAATGCCATTCGGGGTTCTGGGAAATGATGGAACGAGAACCTGCACGTCACCACATCGAACTCCTCCTCTTTGAAGGGTAAGTGCTCCACATCCCCAACCAGGTTGTCAATGTTGGTCAGCCCCCTCTCCCGTGCAGCCTTCACCGCCAGCTCCAGCATTCCGGATGTGATATCAATGCCAGTGACCTCCTTTACATGAGGTGACATGGCCATGGCAAGATTACCCGTACCTGTAGCCACATCCAGCACCCGCTCCGCACCAGTCAGGTCTAGCAGTCCCACTACAGTATCCAGGTCAGCCTGGTCCATCAGGGCACTACAGGCCACATAGGCATTAGAGCGCTTGCTAAACTGTTCCACTGCCACTTTCTTTGAGTATGCGTTCATTTTAGCTCCTGTATTACTATTCTTGAATTGTTCCTCCATAGATACACATTACTATTTTACAGTAACCGAATCAATTATATCTGCTCCATTCAAAGAGAATAATGCTATGCCGCACATCATGGAGATCCTCGGACGTACAAAAGTAGTAATAAAGGATGGCAAGGTGGTGGAAGTGGGTGAGCCGAAGGTTACGTGGTGTCCACTGTGGAACAAGGCCACCGGTGTGGAGAATATCACACCAGAGACTGTCAGGCAGAATATAGAACAGCGTATAAGGGAATTTGGCATGTTCACACCAGGCAGGCGGTTTGATCTGGGTGTATTCGCCAGTTTTGGTATTTCAGAGGTGATGATGACTGCCCTTGACAAAGGCCTGATCGATTCCACTGTAACGGTATGCGACGGAGCAGGGACCGTGGTCACATCCAGCCCTGCACTTGTCCAGGGCATGAACGCCCAAATATCGGGCCTGGTGGAAACCGAGCCCATCCCTGAAGTGATAAAAGCCATACACAGGATGGGGGGTCATGTGCTTGACCCGGCCACTGCCAGGATAGACCAGGCCGCAGGACTGGAGCTGGCAGCCAGACAGGGACATAGCAGGATCGCAGTATCAGTGGTTGACCCTGCCATGGCCTCGCAGTTGCGTGGACTTGAAGCCGGGCTTGGGGTTAAGGTGGTATTAATGGCAGCCCACCTCACCGGCATCTGCCAGGATGATGCCAGGAATATGATAAGCCAGGTAGATATAATCACAAGCTGTGCTTCAGGAAATATAAGGGAACAAGTGGAACCTCTCATCCAGGTAGGTACTGCCATACCCGTGTTCGGACTGACCCGGTCAGGTAAAGAGATCCTGATCGAAAGGGCAAAAGAAGTACAGTCCCCGCTTTTAGTAAACACCATGGCCCTGCCTGTCCTGCCTGTAGAAAAACAGCCCCGGCCATTGGTTGATTAATTATTTGCCTTTTTTCCTTGAAATACCGGCAAGATGCCTGAATTCATTATATTTAAAATTCATAATTTGTTTCAGGTGTATAGTAGATTATTTATACGGAAACACCTGATAAATAATTATGACCTGGCATAGTATAGACGCAGTAGACACAGCATTCAAAAGGACGAAAAGTGCACTGATCGAACCTTTTAATTTCTGGAAATGGATCAAACTTGGAATAATCATCTTCCTTCTTGGCGGCAGCGTAGGAGGGGGAGGCGGTGGCGGTGGATCCAACTTTGGTGGTACAGGTCAGAGTTTCAATGGAATTGGTGATAATGGGGAATCTTTAATAACAGATTCCCAGTTCCTGGAATATCGTGAAATGTTCACTCAGTTCCTGAACACTTATTTGACATATCTCCTGTTAGGAATAGGATTTTTCATAGGGATAATACTGCTCCTGTCCTATATTTCAAATGTCATGGAATTTGTCTTTGTGAATTCACTCGTTACCAATGTCGTTGCATTCCGGGCATATACACGTCAATACCTACGTCAGGGTTTCAATCTGTTCATTATCCGGTTAGTCCTGGGTCTGGCGTTTCTTTCCATATTAATAATATCCATGCTGCCGATAGTCTTGTCGATACTGGATTCACCAGGTGATTTACATTTTGGTATGTTATTCGGTGGTATTTTCTTGTTAATAGGTGTTCTGCTCATACTTGCCATTGTCAGCGGAATAATCATGTCCTTCATTAATCTTTCCATACCCATGTCCATGTACCAGAATACCGGCATTATTGCTGCTTTTAAGAAAGTCCTGGGCTTATTCAAGGCTGACTGGAAACAGATAATAGTCTACTGGGTGGTAAGGTTCTTCCTTGGAATAATAGTAGGGATCATTCTGGCGCTGGCAGCATTGATCATATTCATTGTAGTATTTGGCATCGTTTTCATGCTGGGCCTGATACTTTACCTTCTATTGTCATGGGCCGGACTGGGAATAGAAGATGCCGTGTTCTGGGTGGTTATGACACCATTCGGACTGGTAGCATTTGTTCTACTATTCGTATTTTCACTGCTTGTGTCGGTGCCTGTGCCCGTATTCATGAAATACCATATGCTCACCTTCCTCAAGTCATGGTACCCTGAATCCGGAATACCTTTATTTGAACTGGC
>DUIM01000056.1:10350-14190 GCA_013330355.1 Methanosarcinales archaeon | reverse complement strand
TAAAAACGATATGAAACACCCCAGTGCCTTCGTGATTTTAGCTAATTGTTGGTCGTAATTATAATTATTCTTTTTAAAACGCCATCCTTAGGCATCAAATCGATCAGATCAAAGAACTAAAATATTGGTCGTAACAATTATTAAAAAACCATAATATTGAGCAACAAATAGATAGAAAAACATGAGCAGATGGTGATATTTCTATTTAAATCCCATTAAAAATCGATGATTAACCGTAGGAAAGGTAGGCTTTAATGCATCCGACCTTGTCAACTGTGGATTTGAGTATTTTCTTCGCAGAGTCTTCGCTAAGTTCCATGTTTTTAATTTCAATTAGCAATACCTTATTTTTTTCATAATTGATTCCAACAACATCGTTATTCTTGCCTGAAGCTTGGATAGAAAAGATTAAAACAAATAGTTCTATTAAGATTTAAATTTATTATAATCCGGATGTGATAATGCCCAAATGAAGAAATACAAGAATCTCAATGACGGTGCAGGATGGAGAAACGACAGATCAAAAGAACTATACGGCATTGATAACTGGGGCAGCGGTTACTTTGATATAAACCGTAAAGGCAACCTGTTAGTGAAACCAGATAAAAGCAAACATAATGTAGAAATACTGCAGGTGATAGAGTACCTGAAAAAGAACGGGATAAAACCGCCTGTGCTGCTTCGTTTTCCCCAGATACTTGAAAGCAGGATAAGTGAATTATATGATTCATTCGGCCGTTCCATCGATGAGTTCCAGTACCAGGGCACCTATAAAGGCGTATTTCCCCTGAAGGTCAACCAGCGCAAGGACGTAGTGGAAGAGATCGTCAGTGTTGGCAGGAAATACAACTACGGGCTGGAGGCAGGCAGTAAACCTGAACTTATCGAAAGCCTGTTCTTCAAACTGACCCCTGAATCACTTCTGGTATGCAATGGCTACAAAGATAAGCACTACATCAAAACGGCGCTGCAGGCTACCCATTTCAGGAAGAACATCATACTGGTAATAGACCAGGTAAGCGAGATCCATGATATTATTAAACAATCCAAAAAACTGAACGTCGATCCATTTCTGGGCATCCGGATACGGTTATATTCAAGAGGCAGCGGCAAATGGGTGGAGTCGGGCGGCGAAGCTGCCAAGTTCGGTCTGACAACCGGCGAACTGCTGGGTGCCATTGATGAGTTGAAGGCAAGCGGCATGATTGAAAACCTTAAGATGCTGCATTTCCATATCGGCTCCCAGATCACAGAGATACGGCGGATACAAAATGCGGTAAAAGAAGCATCCAGGATATATACCAAAGTCAAGAAACTGGCTCCCGGACTGGAATACTTCAATATTGGCGGTGGGCTGGGTATCGATTATGACGGAAGCAGGACATCATCTGATGTCAGTGCTAATTACGCCATGCAGGAATATACCAACAACGTTGTGTTCACATTAAAGGAAATATGCGACCAGGAAGGTATCGAACATCCGACCATTGTATCAGAGAGCGGAAGGGCTGTAGCTGTATTTCATTCAATGCTTATAACCAATCTCGTATATGAAAAATCCATCATACATAATGGTGATTTTGAGGTCACTGAGGACGACCCCAATGTCATCAGGAAATTCCACGACTGTTTTATGGAGATAACGGTGAAGAACTATCGCGAATATTACCACGACAGCCTGGAGTACAAGGAAGAACTTATCAGCATGTTCAACCTGGGCCAGCTGGACCTGGCAGAAAAGGCCAGGGGTGAAGCACTGTTCTTCAGAATATGCCAGAAAATACACAGGTTTATCAGGCAGACCGGGAACGAGTCCGAAGAGTTCGATCATGTGCGTAAATTAATGTCAAAACGGTATATCGGCAATTTTTCACTGTTCCAGTCCATGCCGGATTTCTGGGCCATTGGCCAGTTATTCCCTATCGTGCCGATCCAGAAATTGAACCATCGGCCTGAATGTATGGGTACTATACTGGATATGACCTGTGATTCCGATGGTGAGATCGATAGGTTCACAGATGTAAAGGACGTGAAGAACATGCTGGAGTTGCATTCACTGGACAGGCACCCGTATTATGTGGCAGTGCTACTTTTGGGTGCATACCAGGACGCCATAGGTGATCTGCATAACCTGTTCGGGGCTGTGCATGAAGCTCATGTGGTGGTGAAGGATGAGGATGAATGGGTCATCAGGAAGATAATCAAGGGGGACAGTATAAGTTCCGTGCTGAAAATGCAAAACTTCAACAGGTCAAGCCTGGTGAAAAGTGTCGAGTCGTCCATAGAAAAGGCAGTGGACGATGAGGAGTTGAGCCCCCAGTCGGCCAAAAGCATCCTGAACAATATTAAAAAGGAGATCAATGATTATACGTATCTTGATTTTTAGTAGCTGCCTTTTGATATAACAATAGAGCAAAAGATATATCCAAAGGGCAGACTATCCATGCGATCTGCAAGGATAAACCGATCAACACACATCCGGACACCGGGTCAACTTTTATCGGGGTCGATATTGCAGTAGAACTTGATACAAAAGACTGGACTGCGGTTTGACCTTTAGGGGGCGATCGATCAGACCGGAACCGCAGCGATTCTACCAGCGGACATAATCAAGGCAATAACAAAGCCTACAACCATACGAACAAACTAATCCCAGAACCTCTTTGTCCTGACATAATTCCTTTCAGCCTCCAGAATATCCCGGTAGAACCCATCCTCATCCTTTCGCATCTTCCTAATCACCCTGGATGCAGTCTCAGGTCCCAGCCCCCTGCTCGCCAGGGCAATCACCGCAGTCCTGCCGTGGGACAATACCAGACTGGCGTTCCTGTAGACCCGGCGTGCCCGTTTCAGGTCATCAGCAGTCTTCTCCTTTTTCTTCGCCACTGTGATCTCCTCCTCCTCCCAGGGTTTCAAGGCAGCAATCATCCTGCTCTCACACAAAGGGCATATTGGTATTTCCTGCACACGGGATACCCTGGTTCTCGACACCCACTTCTTACAGGTCATACAAAACAGGATTACCCTGTCATTCATAATCCTCTGCTTCAGTGCCTCAATGATAGAAGCATCCGCTCTCGCAGGGGATACCAGATCCCGCCCACCCACAAAACCGGACATGCCAATGGGACTTACCTTACCTGCCGCCAGTAGTATCTCACCCGAATCAATGCGCCCGATTATATCAACTGTCCTTCCAATGTCCAGCTTATCCTGGAATATCTCCCTCACAGCCTCGTCATACATAGGCGTGCCTTCGTACACGTCCAGTAACCTCTGCAGGCTTATCCTTTCATAATCAGCATCCGTGTTTATGGCACCGAACTTTTTGGCTACCTGTATCATCTTCCACTTGAAAAAAGTAGTGTGCTTTAACGACATCTCGATAATAGGTTCCACGTAAGCAGGGTCCAGGTCCATTATAAGCCTGACTACATCTGCTGCCCTGACCTTCCCTGGCAGGTCAAGTTTGATCCTGTAAGGGTCTATCTCCATGGCAACACTTGTGCCCAGCCTGGCAGAAAGCAGGGCACTAAGTACTCCGCCAATAGTATTATTGACCTTATGGCCACCACAGATATTGATTATTACAGACCCATTTGCATCTTCCACTGTAATGGTATCCTGCGTGGGCACTGCAAAACCTTCATTTACCTGTTTGCGCATAATTTCCACCACGCTCATAGTTGTAGCCATGTCAGTGGGGAACTGTTCCATCAGGTCCCTGGCGATCTCATCATCGGTCAGTCCAGCCCTTATCTTACTGCCTATTCCTGCCCTGATATTACAAACCTCATCAGCCACTCCGAATGGCACAGGGATCTCCTCGCCCACCCAGGA
>DUIM01000056.1:6945-9934 GCA_013330355.1 Methanosarcinales archaeon | reverse complement strand
TCACCCCTGGCAATGAACACCGCACCGGGTTTTATGAAATTGACGATAAATATCTCATCCAGTGCACCCACAGGCCTGCCTGTGACAATATCCAGTACATCATATTTTTTCTCATCGGGTATCATGGAGAGGTTAGCATAATAGTACTGCCAGCTTTTTCGCCGCCGTCCTACGCGACCGTCTTCTTCATGCCACACCAGCCGGTTGTCCCCCACCTGCTGCAAAACCGCATCTACCTGTTCTTGGGTGATATGATGGTAAGGATATGCCCTTGTCACAATATCGTGTATGCGCTTACTGTCCAGTTCCCCGAAGTCCAATACCATACCTGCTATCTGGTTTGCCAGCGTATCGGTCGAACCCTCGTGTATAAGTGTCTCCTCCAACATTCCTGAGCGTGCCCTGTGGATGATGGCCCATGACTCAACCACATCGTCTGGAAAAGTGGTAATAATGGTCCCTTTTGAGGTCTCATGTATGCGGTGTCCTGCCCTGCCCACTCTCTGGATAAGCCTGGACACTTCCCTGGGTGACATGTACTGCACCACATGGTCCACGTCCCCGATATCTATACCCAGCTCCATTGAACTGGTGCAGATAAGCCCATCCAGGTCACCGGACTTGAACATATCCTCCATCTCGATCCTGGTCTCTTTGGACAGGGAGCCGTGATGTACACCAATGGACCTTTCCAGCATCCTGAACCTGGAACCCAGGGCTTCGGCAGCTTCCCTGGTATTTACGAAAATGAGGGTGGAAGTGTGTGATTCCACGATGTCTCCTATCACTCTCAGGTGCGATGCCATTTCAGGTGTACACATCAGGCTGCGGGCACTTGTCTTGTCGGCAGGTGTGACCTGTGGGGTAATTACATTGAATTCAAGGTCCTTTTGGATAGAGACCTCCACTATACCTACCTCCCTATTCGAACCTGCCAGGAAACGGGCCACTGTCACGGGACTGCCCACTGTTGCAGACAGCCCGATCCTCTTGAACTCACCTGCCACTTCAACCAGCCGCTCAAGGGCGATGGACAGCTGGGCACCCCGCTTGCTGGCTGCCAGTTCGTGCACTTCATCCACTACCACATACTGTACCGATTCCAGGTTCTTGCGTAACCGGCTGCCTGTTAGCATGATCTGAAGGGTTTCGGGTGTGGTGATAAGTACATCGGGCGGGTGTTTGCTCTGCTTTTGCCGCTGGTATTTGGAAGTATCCCCGTGCCGCACCTGGACATCGATATCAAGCTGTGCACCCATTACCTCCAGCCGGGACAGCATATCCCGGTTCAGTGCCCGAAGCGGCGTTATGTATAGTGCCGATATTCCGCTGCGCTCCTCTTCATTCCTGTTGAGGATGTGGTGGAACACAGGAAGTATGGCACTCTCAGTCTTACCGCTGCCCGTGGGTGCAATGAGCAGCAGGTTATCACCCTTTAGCAGTTTTGGTATAGTGCGTACCTGCGGTTCGGTTGGCTGGGTGAACCCCATTGATGAAAGAACAGCCTGGAGACGAGGGTGAAGTTTGTTGAAAATATCTGACATAATTACGGAAATACCTGTTTCGTTTCTGTATTGACATTAAATTTTCTGCTTACAGATCGATGTTTAACTCTCTTTCATCAGGTCATTAAGTTTTCTGACAAGCAAATCCTCGCTTTTACCCGGATTAACTTGAATATACAAAGTCATATTTTATATGCATTAAAAAAAGGGTGGACAGACTTTTTGAGTTATGTTTGTGTGGGAATAGGAAGATAAGTACTGCCCAATATTTAAAATATACATTACACTATATAAAGATTTCTCATTATCATTGCCATAATCATTATTATATTTATATATTTATATGCCCATATTCTGCCAATTGGATCATGTAGTGAAAAACAATCATATATAGTCAGCCCTTAAAGATAAGATCATGTTACGATTCGGGACGGCTGGCACACCTATAAGTGCCTTAAAGCGGGATACCATATCAGGAGTGAAACGGGTACGAGAGGTTGGACTGGACTGTATGGAAGTTGAGTTTGTCAGGGGAGTGAAGATGGGAGTCGAAACCGCCAAAAAGGTGGGGCAGGCCGCCATTGAAACGGATGTGGCACTAAGTGTTCATGCACCGTATTACATTAACCTCAATTCCAGGGAAACTGAGAAGGTTGATGCCAGCAGGAAACGTATCCTGGACTCGGTCCGTATAGGTAATATATTCAAAGCCAGAGGTGTAGTGTTCCATCCGGCATTTTATCATAATGACTCTTCTGACACGGTTTACGGTATAGTGAAGACGCACCTGCTTGAAATGGCTGCAGAGCTTGAAGATGAGGGGATTGACGTACTACTGCGTCCTGAGACTACTGGCAAAGCCTCCCAGTTCGGTACACTGCCCGAATTGCTGGAGATGAGTGCCGAAGTGGAAGGTGTAATGCCGTGCCTGGATTTCTCACACATGCATGCAAGAGAGGGGGATATGAACTCTTACGAGGAGTTCTGCCAGATACTTAATATGGTTGAGGATTACCTGGGCCGGGAAGGGCTTGATAATATGCATATCCATGTATCAGGTATCGAATATGGACAAAAGGGGGAGAAGAAACACCTTGTGCTGGAGGAGTCGGATATGGACTATCAAGGGCTGGCCAAGGCCTGGAAGGAGTATAACATTAAGGGTATAGTAATTTGTGAGAGCCCCAACCGGGAGGGGGATGCGCTACTGCTGCAGAAAGTGTACCGGGAATTATGAACATACAGGTAGTAATTGCTCTACCTGGGAAGACTAAACGGAAGCTTGTATCTTCACCAACGTTGCCTTTATTTCAACTATTTCATTTTCAAGCTTCTGATGTTTCTCTTCAATGTAAGATAAAAGGCTACATCTTGTGTCCTTCACATCCACCTCTATTCTTGACAGAGTAGATTTTATTTCAGACGTGTCGCAGTGTACTTTTTCCAGAATATTAATATTGGTATCTTGTTTTTCAAGCATTGAA
>DUIM01000056.1:0-6595 GCA_013330355.1 Methanosarcinales archaeon | reverse complement strand
GCATTGAATCTTGTTTTTCAAGTATTTTGTCCTGTCCATGTGCTAATTTATTGAATCCGGAGGTCATTGTATTGTTTAGTGTATTAAAGCCGTTGTTCGTTGCACCAATTAACTCCTTTAGCAGGTCGGCGGCAGTGTCGAGACGCTCATCTGTCTCGCCGTCCTTTACAAGTTTGTAAAAGCCTGAAAATTCCCCGGTAGCTTCCCTGTCAGAAGATTCCACATTCTCTACATTGATAAGAGTATTCTTGATATTGATGACGGCAGTTAGTTGTTTAAGCACCTCTTCATCTCCTTCTGCCACAATCTTTACTCTGCCGTCGGATAGGTTCTCAGCATATCCGGACAGAGCGAGGTTTTTGCCCATCCCAACCACCCTGTCCCTGTATCCTGCTTGCTGCACTTTACCTGAGACCATGAGGATTATGCGTTTCATTTGAAAGAGGTTTATCTTAAAGAATAATAAAGATTGGCATGCCGTTAAATTCAGCATTGTTTTCGGTAACCTACCTACACGACCCAAAAATGTTACCCTTTTTTAATTACAGCAGATAGAAAAAGCAATAACTATGTTAGTTGGTACACGGCAAAAAATTGGTTTTTTTAAGCTTATTGCTCCTTTTCTGCATCGATCTTTGCTATGAGTTCGTTGAGGTCCTTAAGTATTGCATCCAAGTCTATGCCGTGCATCATGACACCCTCGGCCAGACTCTCATATGAGGATGCATGGCAACCTATACAACCAAGCCCGTACTGGAAAAAAACACCCAGTGTCTGAGGATATTTTGATACGATCTCCTGGATATTCATATCGCCTGTGATAGTATTATCATTATCTGACATTGTTATTAACACCTTTTTTACCTGATATTCCTCAATGTTACATAAATTTGATTGAAAAACACCTGATTTTCAGAAAATCTTAAGGATTCTCCTGTTATCTATCCAGATATCCAATAATAAAAGCCTTTATATTGCTTTCACAATAGGAAGTTAAGTGTATGAATAACACCTATATCAACATTGCAGTCCTGGTATCTGGCAGAGGTTCAAATCTACAGGCCATCATTGATAATATTGAAAATGGTACTATACCCAACGCATCTGTTTCTTTGGTCATCAGTGATACAAAAGATGCCTATGCAATGGAGCGGGCGAAAAACCAAGGTATCGATGCAATTTTTGTGGACCCGACCAGTTATCCCGGGAAGGCAGGATTCGAAAGTGAGATATTACATTTCCTTAAAGAATATAATATCGGACTGGTCCTGCTTGCAGGCTACATGCGCATAGCAGGCCCTGTTTTATTAGATCAATTCAAAGGCAGGATGATCAATATCCATCCTGCACTGCTGCCTTCATTCCCTGGACTGCACGCCCAGCAACAAGCATTTGAACAAGGAGTGAAAGTGAGCGGCTGCACCGTTCATTTCGTTGATGAAGGTGTGGATACAGGCCCGATCATCATACAAAAATGTGTCCCGGTACTTGAGGATGATACCCCGGAGACCCTTGCATCCAGGATACTGGAACAGGAACACAGGATATTCCCTGAAGCAGTAAGATTATTTATCAGGGGAAAGCTAAATATTGAAGGTCATAAAGTCAGAGTTGTTGAATAAATTTAATCTTAACATACATCACGATAATCCCAGTCAGGAGAATAACGTAACATGTCATATATTTCAGAAGTGGACCCTATGATTGCAGAGGCGATGGAAAACGAACGTGAGCGGCAGGAATACAAGCTCAACCTGATAGCATCAGAGAATTATACAAGCCGGGCAGTTATGGAAGCCCAGGGCAGTATAATGACAAATAAATATGCAGAAGGCTATTCCGGGAAGCGGTACTACGGCGGCTGTGAGTTCGTGGACGTGGCAGAAGACCTAGCAATAGAACGGGCAACGGACCTGTTCGGTGCAGAGCATGTGAATGTCCAGCCCCATTCGGGTTCAGGCGCCAATATGGCTGTGTATTTTGCAGTGTTGAATCCCGGTGACACCATCATGAGTATGGACCTGTCCCATGGCGGTCACCTGTCCCACGGTAGTCCTGTGAACTTTTGCGGCAAGCTCTATAATATAGTGCCCTATGGTGTGAGCCGGGAGACCATGACAATTGATTACGATGAACTGATGCAAATTGCAAAGGAACACAAACCGAAGATGATAGTGGCAGGTGCCAGCGCTTACCCAAGGGAACTGGACTTTGCCGCTTTTAAGGACATTGCCGACGAGGTGGGTGCTTACCTGCTGGCAGACATTGCACATATTGCAGGCCTGATAGTGGCAGGCGTACACCAGAGCCCGATCCAACATGCTGATTTTGTGACCACGACCACACATAAGACCCTGCGCGGTCCCAGAGGCGGCATGATAATGTGCAAAGAAAAATATGGAAAGGACATTAACAGGAGCGTATTCCCCGGAATCCAGGGCGGCCCGCTCATGCACATAATTGCGGCCAAAGCTGTGGCATTTAAAGAGGCTCAGACCAGGGAGTTCAGGGATTACCAGGCGCAGATAGTGGTCAATGCAAAAAAAATGGCAGCAGACCTGATGAATATGGGACACGATATTGTCTCCGACGGTACAGATACACATCTGATGCTTGTTGACCTGACCAAACCCGGTATTACAGGCAAGGAAGCAGAAGCAGCCCTTAGCAGGGCCGGTATCATAGCAAATAAGAATACCATACCCTTTGAGACCCGCAGTCCATTTGTAACCAGTGGTATCAGGCTGGGAACGCCCGCAATCACCACAAGGGGAATGAAGGAAAACCAGATACAGATAATTTCAGAGAATATCGATAACGTGTTGAAACATATAGATGATGAGAACACACTCACTACAGTAAAGCAGAATATGAAGAAGTTGTGCAGGCAATTCCCTATCGATACATGAGGTATCTGGTGGTATGTAGTGGTATGTGGTAAGAATGGAATCCGGTAATAAGCTAATAGACGGACGTGCCCTGGCAAAGAAAATAGAGCAGGAGGTTGCTGAGGGGGTAGTAGAACTAAAAAGCTTAAAAGGCATTACTCCGGGCCTGGCCACTATACTGGTGGGCAACGACGAAGGCTCCAAAATGTATGTGAGGTTAAAACATAAGGCCTGTGAACGCTCAGGCGTCCATGCAGAGGACCATACCCTGCCTGCCAATGCCAGCCAGGAAGAATTGATAGCACTGATACACTCCCTGAATAATAAGGACGATATCCATGCCATACTGGTCCAGCTCCCGCTGCCGTCCCACCTGGGCACACAAGCGGCCATGGAGGCCATTGCACCCGAAAAGGATGCAGATGGTTTCAATCCGGTGAACATGGGGCAGTTACTTATCGGGAACGAAGGCCTGGTCCCATGTACTCCAAAAGGTATCATCCGTGCCATGGAAGAGTACGGGGTTGAAGTAAAAGGCAAGAATGCGGTTATTGTCGGGCACAGTAATGTTGTGGGAAAACCTATGGCAGCTATGCTATTAAACCGCAATGCTACAGTGTCGGTCTGCCACGTATATACCGATGACCTGAAAAAGTACACAACGCAGGCAGATATCCTGGTCTCTGCTACCGGGGTAGCCCATCTTATCAAGGCTGATATGGTGAAGGAGGGGGCAGTAGTGTTTGATGTGGGTATAAGCCAGAAGGACGGCAAGGTAGTGGGAGATGTGGATTTCGAGGCTGTGCTGTCGAAAGTCTCCCTGATAACTCCGGTCCCTGGTGGTGTAGGTCCCATGACAATTTCTATCCTGCTGCAGCAGACACTGGAATCTGCGCAAAGGATATCAGGATGATTGGATAGGATAATTGGATAATAATCAGGATAGTTGTATGGTAGTTGACACCACTATTGCAGGTATTACAGTGGGAGATGCACATCCGGTGCGCATTATGGGTGTAATAAACCTGAGCGGTGAATCATTTTACAAAGGGTCAGTCACTGAACCAGGAAATGTAGTTACGACAGCAGAGCAGATGGTAGCAGAAGGTGCCGACTTCATTGATGTGGGTGCGCGCTCCACCTGGCCCCTGGCTGATAAGATCACAAAGGAAGAAGAACGCAGACGGCTCATCCCGGCACTGGAACAGCTTATTGGTAACGTGGATGTGCCCATTTCAGTGGATACCCAGTGCGCCGGCCTGGCCCGTGATACACTTGAGATGGGAGCGCATATTATTAATGATGTGAGCGGCCTGGGTGCTGACCCTGGTATGGCAGGTGTTGTCCATGAATACGGCTGTCCTGTTGTGGTCATGGCATCAGATGGAGTGCCAGGTGACGTGATAGGTATGGATGCCGTGATGCACTCACTGGATAAGGTAATCCGAAATGCTGAAGATACCGGTATAGCACCTGAGAAGATCATCATCGACCCGGCCATTGGGAAATGGGTGCCGGGAAAAGTACCGAAGTATGATTTCGAGACAATTGACCAGCTGGAACGCCTGAAGGTATTTGGCAAACCTGTGCTGGCAGCTATCTCAAGAAAGTCATTCATAGGCGAGGTGCTGAATAAGCCGAGCGCTGAAAGACTAATAGGTTCTATTGCAGCTACTGCTATTGCTGTCTATAAGGGTGCACATATTATCAGGACCCATGATGTGGCAGATACTGATGATGCCATCCGGGTGGCAGAGACTATAAAGGGACGCAATATTACAGCCGTAAAACAAGATTATTCAATTGAAGCACTGGACATTACCAGTGCTGAGGATGCAACCGGATATTTTAACAGGATAGGTACCACAGGTACAGGCGGCAGGGTGATGAAGGATAAGACCGTGCTCAGGGTGCTTAAAATTAATAATGTCAATACTACTCAATCCCTGGTAATTAAGCAGGAAGCCCTCTCGCACGGATGCGATGCCGCCCTGCCAAGGGATGCTATATCCCATGAAACAGATAGCTTGGACTTTATCCTGATGGGAACTGAACTGCAGTTGAAACGCTTAGCTGCAAAATTGGAATGCCAGGCCGGGGACCTGCCTTTGATAGCCGGACTGGTCCGGAGTGCCCTGCAGCGGTTCAAGGACACCACTTACCGGTATGGGTGAATGATATGTTAATCACACGACCAAAACCCATTGAAGAAATACTCAGCATGGTGGAGATGTTCCCTGACCTAAGTATCTGCGTGGTTGGCTGCGGCATATGCGCCCGCAAGATACAGACCGGGGGCGAAGCGCAGGTCAGCATGATGACGGCCCGATTGCAGAGCAGCGGCCTGGATGTGCTGGACGGCAAAATGGTAAAACATGCTTGCAGCACCGAGTCCTGGGACAGCCTGGTTGAGGAAAATCCGGCATTGGATAAAGCTGATATGCTGTTGGTAATGAGCTGCGGCGCAGGCATTTCACTGCTGGGCCGTATCTCTGGAAAACCCGTACTGCCCGGCCTGGACACTACATCTCTTGGAAGTGTACTAAAGGATGAGGTTTTTGAAAATTTTTGCGCCATGTGTGGGGATTGTAATGTTGGGCTCTATGCCGGATTGTGTCCGAAATCTGGCTGCCCGAAATCCCAGGTGAACGGACCCTGTGGCGGCTCTATTGATGGAGATTGCGAGGTGGGGGGGCGAGAATGTATCTGGGTGAAGATATACGATAAACTGGAAAGCAGGGGTATGCTGGAGTTACTGGATGGCATAAGACCGCCAGTGAACCATGACAGGAGGCTGTAAGATGGGATTTGCTGATGTACTGGGATCAGGGAAATTCGTAGTTACTGCCGAGGTAAGTCCACCCAAAGGTACTGACATTTCAGGTGCCCTGGCCGGGGCCGGATTACTGCTGGGACTGGTGGATGCCGTGAATGTCACAGATAACCAGAGATCAATGATGCACATGTCACCAATAGTACTCTGCCACAAACTTGGGGAGATGGGGTTTGAGACTATCATGCACATGACGTGCAGGGACCGTAACAGGCTGGCACTCCAGTCTGACCTGCTGGCGGCACATGCGCTTGGGATACACAATATACTGGCCATGTCAGGTGACTACCCGACCATGGGTGACCAGCCTTCAACAAAACCGGTGTTTGACCTGGATTCTGTGCAGTTGTTACAGCTTATTGAAAAAATGAATAATGGGTCGGATTTCCAGGACAAGCCCCTTGACGGCCCCACATCCCTGTATGCCGGTGCAGTGGCAAATCCGGGTGCCAGGCCGCTTGGGCCGCAATTGCTCAAGCTCAACAAGAAAGTATTGGCCAAAGCCAGGTTCATCCAGACCCAGGCAGTATTCGATGCGGCGGTGTTCAATGAGTTCGCAGATGCTGCCGGACATATAGGAATACCGGTTATTGCCGGTATCATACCTTTACGGTCCGTAAAAAACGCCAGGTTCATGATCGAGAAGATACCGGGTGTAAAGATACCAGATGAAGCAATCAGTAGAATGGAAACGGCGGACGACCCCGCATTAGAAGGAATGAGAATTGCGGCTGAGACCATAGCTGAAATAAGGACCAACTGTCAGGGCATTCATATCATGCCTATCGGCGGACATGGGAATACCAGGCGGCTGCTTGAAATGTGCGGCCTGGATTGAACTTTTTATTTTTACTATACTCCAATTTGACTGATA
>DUIM01000005.1:7615-8247 GCA_013330355.1 Methanosarcinales archaeon | reverse complement strand
AATTGATCTTTAATCTCAGTGATTTATGCGGCTTACCCAGGAACTGACAAGTCAGGATATAAATTTCAATGGAGTATTGCACATCGATGGACATTGGGTCAAAACCAGATGGAGAAAATATATCGAAGCTCAACTGGGAAAGGAATTAACTAACAAGGAGTGGAAAAGACTCAGGTATAAAGTTATTTATGTTGTAGCTACAGAAGATAAAGTCGTCCTGGATTTCCAGATAACTAACATTATGCCAAGTTATCTTGAATTGGTCCTGCTTCTAAACAGAATAAAATCAGAGACTTTTTAATTTATTCTGATCAAGTAAGATAAATGGATCATGGCAAAGAAGATCAACCACAGAGAACACAGAGCGTTATTGTTTACTCTGTGTTCTCTGTGCGCTCTGTGGTTATAAACCGTTCCAGAAAATAATAAAAAGTCTCATTCTTCACTCTACAAGCCAAATCCTCTATCAGCCGATTCCGGCTTCACGTTGGCAGTTATGCATTTCAGCCGATATAACTCAGGTCTTCCTCTTCACTCTTTTTTTCCTGTATCTCTTTCATGTACTCCTTAAATCCTTCATCAAATTTCCTTGCTTCTTTTTCGATTACGCCCAGGTCTATTTCAATTCCAAG
>DUIM01000005.1:3371-7286 GCA_013330355.1 Methanosarcinales archaeon | reverse complement strand
GAAGCTTTTCTTAATCCTGCATAGCATGCTTTTATATCCAGTGTCTCGGGAAAAGCAGTCTCGGCCAATAGAGCTATTCCTTTTAATCCCATACGCTTTGCATATTCGATAACCAGGCCGTTAACTCCTCCGATTTGCATACTGGTGTCAGCTATTTCTACAGACTCACTTTTTAAATCATCCAGAAGTTCCTGGGAAGTTGCAACCCCGAATACCTTTGGCTCTTCAACAAATTGTTGTATATGTGTTGCTATCACTGTATAAATAATCTCGACATCACAGAGCTTTGCAGTTTCAACAATTTTCTCAGCCAGCTCATTATCCTTTACAATAGAACCGAACTGCATATCACCTGCAAACAAAATGATATTTTGCTCTTTTGAATAGTAGAATTTAAAGGGGCTTACATCCCTTTCCATCGGTACTACCAGGCCTTTTTCAAAAAACACAAGAGAAGGAGAGAGAAACGGTATGTAGATATCAGCGAACATCTCAGGTTTCAGGAGTTCAATAAAAGAGGTAACAGTATTTTTGGCAACCATTCCCATCCCGGGAAGACCTACCAGCATCCTGGGCTTTTCCATTTCCGGTTTATTATAAAATCGTATTTCCATATTGTTCATGACCTTCATAACTTATTAGATATATTCTGAATTTAGGATGTTATCCGGGTTTGAGGTATTATCCAGGTTGGGGGTATCATACAAGGTAAAAATATTCCTTTGTCAACGGGTCAATAGCAATTTTTTCACCTTCCGGATTACCATCGTAACCGGGATATCCGTATTTTCCAGCCGTAGCATCGAGAACCACACATCTTTTCCCATCAATTTCATAGTAGGATATCTGCTGGTCTTCAAGCAGCTCATCAGGAGAATAATAGAAATAAAATTTTAGATCAAAGTCAACAATAACTTCATTCCTATTCTTATTCTCGAAGATCACACCGCCGTATGTAGTTAAATCATTACACTTATCACTTGTCCATATAACTTCCATGTTCCGGCATGAAGGATAGTGTTCATATGAACGCCCGTCTACCATCAATTCATAATCTGTCCTGGACGGGACCACGTACACATTCAATGGCTTGGATGAAGACACATCATATTGAATATTCATGTACTCGATTGGCGGATTGAATTCTGAACCATCACCGCCATAATAATATAGATAACCGGGTTGTAAAGTAAAGGTTTGTTGCTTTTGCTCAACAATATAGAGGTTACCGTTTTCCATAACCACATTCATATGGCTGGTTTGACCCAGGTCCTCTGTGTACTGGGCGAGAATGGGTTCCCCGATATATTCCAGTAAATTTTCTGTGTCAACATCACATGCCAGACAGTAAGCATGGTCGGGTGTGAGTACCATATAGGTCTGTATTCCAATGTTCTCTAACAGTGACATGAGCAGGATCGTCAGGTCTTCACAATCTCCTCCATGTATGTCCAGGGTTTCATATGGAGTCTGTATGAATTCCTCTTTCCTTGGGTCACTGTAGTAAGAAAAATTATCAATTACAAATCTATATATTTTATTTATCTGGCATTCCCTGTCACCTGAAGGGCATTCACTTACTATGGAAGAGGACTGTGCCCTCAGGGTCATATCGTCAAAAATGATCTCATTCATATATGGTTCTGCCCTTTTTACTACAGGGTCACCCATAATGTTTGAAAGAGTTTCTTCTTCAATGCAGCCACTAATTGTTAATGAGCAAATAATGAGAATAACCGCAAACCAGGTATTTTGTTTTTTCATACTATTGACACGTGAAGATGATCTATTCCTGTTTATCAGTAGTATCAGTTTGCGTTGCCATTATATTTTATATCTTCGCTTGTATCTCACCCCATCACCTCCCGCCTTAGCAGCACATACACCAGCACAGCCCATAGTACCCTAACAACAGCGGCATCCAATATTGGCAGTTGTTATCAGGAATCAGGCTCCTGATATGGTGTTTTAGTTCTCTAAGTCATTAGAGGTTTTAGAGATATTTGGAATTCAATATATGTACTCAGCATACTCAGCAAAACCTTCAGCCTGGAAATAGATTGGTTTGCCATCTATGGTTCCTGAAACAGTATAATTCCCTGTCAATTCCCATATTGTCGAATTACATCCTTCACCAGATAATTTTCCAATTTCAATGGGTAAGCCTTTTGATGTTTCAAATATTGAAGTTATAAAATCCTCGCCAGATTTGGCAGTTGCATTGATTAAAGGGGGACAAGGATCTGTTCCATAATCATAACTAAAAATCACATTATTAAAAGCAGCAATTTGCTTTTTATTTTTCCATATCTGTAGCCTACTTATACCATCCATGGTGTGGGAGCCGTTGGTCAATCTTCCAATTGTCATACCATATCTACCAACATCAGTGTCAGCTTCATCGTTTGGTTCTATAGCCTGTCCCCAGTCCCAACCGATATTGTCACACCACGTCCAGCGTCCCCAATTATGATCGTGATAACCCCGGACCCCATCGAGAGAATATACCATTCCATTAATTGTTAGGTCCCCATTCACTTTGCAAACAGGTGCAGCAGTAACCCAATTCATTTCACCGGAATCACCAATAAGTCCGCTGAACACTGTACTTGGGCTTGCCATAGGGATAAAGGTAGCACTAAATACAATATTTCCGTCAGTAGATTCAGCATAGACTTCATAACCATTGGGCAGTAATTTCACATAAGAATTATTGATTTCAACATCAGGGGTTTCATTTGAATAATAAGTGTCTACAATTGAACAGCTATTAACAGACTGGCCTACATTGTTATTTATATCGTATGCCATTAAAACATTTGAATAACTCTCATAAGGATTTGACACATTTCCTCCTATGTTGAATGTAACAAAAAATTTCAGGTCAGGATCTTCATCTATAATGTTAAAATAATGCCATTCTTTATATGTCAGATTATTATCCGGATGGAATGAATCAATAGTTGAAAGTTCACGTATTAGATTACTGTTTGTTTTGTCAGCATTAATAGTCGGTACCAATAGTAACATTATAATTATAAAAATATTTCCTATGATTAATTGATTTCTCATATTGTTTGCCCCATTTCTAAATTTATGAATCCACCTATTATATATAAATGTTCTGATGAATTATTTAAAAATGTATCAGTATTTTGTTATTAAAATGTTACTGGATTCATCATTGATTGAGGTTGTTTCTTCGCAAAGTTCAACCAAAGAATGTTTCCAGCGTCCATGCTTATTGATTAGAGATATGCCTTTAAAGCCATTTCTGTATCCTGTTGGGAAATGAAACAGGACAGATTAAAATGCTCACCCCATTACTTCCCGCCTTAGCAGCACATATGCCAGCCCCAGCCCGGCTATGCCGTAACCCACCAGCGGAATCAGGTGCCCTATCAGGACATCGAACCCCTGCTGGTATATCAGCACCGCATCCAGCGCCCTGATTCCCATAGTAATAGGCAGGACATTACCCAGCCATGCCATCAAAGGCGGCATGGTCTCGAACGGGAAGAACATACCGCACAAAAATAACATAGGAATACTCAGCACCAGGGACATCAGCATGGCCGTGTTCTCGGAATCAGCCAGTGTGGCCAGTGCCATTCCTATGCCGATAAACGATGCCGAATACACAAGGATCACCAAAAACAGCGCTCCCCACTGGGATACAGGGATGAGCACGCCGTATAACAAAAAGGCAACAATGATCATGATAATACCCTGCAGCAGGGCGATTAGTATCAACGCAAAAGTCTTGGCAAAGATGAACTCCCCAAGGCTAAGAGGCGTTAGCAATGTGCGTACCAGGGTCTTCTGGGTCCTCTCCTGGATTATAGTTATGGATGCCAGCATGAACGATATGAACATCAGCACAATGGATATAATGCCCGGCATTAAAAAATCAAG
>DUIM01000005.1:720-2977 GCA_013330355.1 Methanosarcinales archaeon | reverse complement strand
GTCATCTCATTGATCACACCCTTTGTCCTCTCGATCTCTGAAACCAGCGAAGCCGTGCTGTTAGCCATGCCAGTGGAAAGGTTCTCCAGTTGCTGTGAGGTGTTCGCAGATTGGTCTTTCACATCCTCCAGTGTAGTCACAACATTCTCCATATCAGCAATATTCTCACTGATGTTGGATATCTCAAGTGTGTAGTTGTTGATTGATACCTGCATTTCCCGGAGACGTGCATCTGTCCGGTTCAGTTTATCATGCAGTTGTGCGCTGGTCTGCGCCACATTGTCAAGGCTGTTGTACAGCGATATCACAGGTACGGTGTGCTCTGCCAGCACACTTCTGGTATCCCGGACCTGCCGGATGGTCTCTGCCAGTGTGATGCACTGCGGCTGTGACGGGTCGGCTGTGCATGTTAGGTCATAGGTCTGCTGCAAACCGGTCTGAAGGTCCAGCAGTGCGGCTTCGGTAGCATCGATATTATCCACCACCACTTTCAGTTCATCCCTTAACAGGGCAGCATCATTGTAGATGGAACTTACATTCTCATCCAGCTCCCTGATCTCCAGGCGGCTTTCATTAATATCGGCAGCGGTCTGGTTCAGGTCAATCTTCATCTGCTGCAAGGTCTTTTTCATCCCGGCCACCGAAGCATTCAGGCTGGTCGCATTGATCTCATCCAGTGCAAATATTACTTCCTGGGTACTGCTGTTAAGTGAAATGATGCTGCTGTTAATTGCAATGACCCCTTCCTGCAATGGACCCAGTTTAGCTTCCATCTGGTCCAGTTCTTCCCAGAGCCGGCTGAGAAATCCGAGTGTGAGTTCGTAGGACATCTTCTCAGTGATGGTCATGAACACTGTGGATATGACCGGAGCAATCAGGACCCTGGAATTGTCAATATACAATTTCATTGCCTGGGTCTCATCCATGGGTATAAAGATACCTGCACTGTATTTCCCTGTCCTTACACCCTCTTCGATAACATCGGGGTCGGTTGTATTCTCAGTCGTTATCAGGAACATCCGGCTCTCGTTCAGTTCCCGGATTATTTCCCCGCCCAGTTCAGAGCCACCGCCGACACCCAGCCTTATATCCTTAAGACCCTGGTCAGTTCCGCCTGTGAACATTGACCCTATCAATATCATGATAAGTATGGGTGTCAGGAAGATCAGCAATACCGTCTTGGTGTGGCGGGGATAAACCTTCAGGTCCTTTTTTATTACAGAGGCTATGGTCAATGCCACTCCTCCTGTGCAAAATGAATGAACACATTCTCCAGGCTGGGCCGGTTGGATTCAATGTTGGTTATGTGCTCGCCCCCCATTTCAAGTGTTTCAATGACATGCTCCAGTGCCTGCTCGTTCGTTAGCGTTATCTTCAGCCCATTTTCATTTACGGTGCATGACGCCACACCTTCCAGCGTGTTCACCCGGTCAGTGAGGGCGTTGTAGTCACCGGGCGTGCTTGTGATCTGGATGACCCGGTCACCGACCGTGTTCTTCAGATCTTCAGGCGTTCCCTCTACAACGATATTGCCTCTGTGCATTATTAGTATACGGTCGCAAAGCAGGTCCGCTTCCTCCATATAATGGGTAGTTATCAGTATGGTTGTGCCTTGCCTGTTCAATTCCCTGATTGTATCCCACAGTGCCTTCCTGGATACCGGGTCAAGCCCGACACTGGGTTCATCCAGTATAAGCACTTCAGGTTTGTGTATCAGCGCACAGGCAATGTTAAGCCTGGTCTTCATGCCGCCGGACAGGGTACTGGCGCGGCTGGAACCTTTCTCGGTAAGCTGGAGCATCTCTAAAATCCGGTGACTCCTCTTTTTTATATCAATAACTGCAACGCCGTACAGTGAACCGAAATACCTGAGGTTCTCTGTCACTGTGAGTTCGTCATAAAAACTGTTTTCCTGGGGCACCACTCCAATAATGGAAAGCACGTCCTTTTTATCAGTTACCACATCAAGTCCTGATATGAATGCTGATCCGGTAGTTGGCCGCATCTGGCATGAAAGTACATTTATCAGCGTGGATTTGCCAGCTCCATTGGGTCCGAGTAGCCCGAATATGGTTCCCTTTTCAATATCCAGGGAAACGTCATTCAAGGCTTTGAATTCCCCGAATGTCCTGGATATGTTTTGTATTTCGATTATTTTATCCATAGCTCCCATGTACAGCTTTAAACTTAACAATTCAACAATGTTTATTATAGGTAATTAAACTTTTGGATTGAAAAAATAGTTTCACTTCTACCC
>DUIM01000005.1:0-315 GCA_013330355.1 Methanosarcinales archaeon | reverse complement strand
CCCACCTATTCAGTTTCTGCCTATTCAATACTTACCAATTCAGTATTTGCCTTCTCAATAGCAACAACTTCGACTTCGAATGTCAGAGTCTTACCAGCCAGGAAATGGTTACTGTCCAGTATTATATCAGTCTCATTGAAATGCACTTGGGCAGGCACCTGCTGGGGTCCGAACATGGTCTGTACTGTAGTATAGAAAGTAGTATCAGGAATCTGGTTATGCTGCAGGGTTATATTGGTCCCGGTAACCTCAAGCACGGTACTATTCCAGGGAGATTCCGGGAACTGGATGACATCACCCACTTCAACATCATGT
>DUIM01000021.1 GCA_013330355.1 Methanosarcinales archaeon | reverse complement strand
AGGAAAACCACTGCCCGCTCAAGGGCACCTGTCCTCTCGAAGTCGGCCATGAAATACTGGGCTTCCTCATTGGTTATACCCATTGCCGCA
Organism: Methanosarcinales archaeon; assembly: GCA_013330355.1. Lineage (GTDB taxonomy): Archaea > Halobacteriota > Methanosarcinia > Methanosarcinales > Methanocomedenaceae > Methanocomedens_A > Methanocomedens_A sp7939u. The sequence goes on along the minus strand of DUIM01000021.1, from coordinate 7,689 downwards.
AAGACCACAGCAAACTCCTCTTCACTGCCTGGCACTTTCGCCTGCCTTGCGATCTGCAAGGCAATTTCATTATGGGGCAGACCCGAACCTGAGAAAATAGGTAGCTTTTGTCCCCTTACCAGTGTATTTGTACCGTCAATAGTACTGATACCTGTCTGGATGAAATCCTCGGGAGGTAACCGGGAATAAGGATTAATGGCTGCACCGTTGATGTCCAGCCTGTCTTCGGGAATGATACGGGGTCCGCCGTCCAGAGGATCGCCACTTCCTGAAAGTATCCTGCCCAGCATATCAGAGGACACAGCCAGTTTAATAGTCTCCCCTGTGAACCTGACACCGCTTTCCCTGTTCAGGCCGCCTGTACCCTCGAAAACCTGCACGACAACTTTATCATGGGAAGTATCCAGTACCTGTCCCCTCTTTGTGGTACCATCGGGCAGGTTGATGTTTACCAGTTCACCATAGCTTACAGGTTCGGTCTTTTCCAGGAAAATAAGCGGTCCTGAGATTTCAGTGATAGTCTTGTATTCCTTAGTCAATTTGCTCAGCCTCCTCTGCAGTTGCTGTGGTGGCATAGTCCTCACTCTTCAGGGAATCGAACTCATCTTCCATTTTCTTTATGACCTTTTCAAGCGCACCTTCGAAATCTTCATCAAACCTTACCTTTCCAAGTTCATCCTTGGATTCCAGCTTGATAATATCCTGCATCGTAACACCGGAATCAAGTGCCGCATTTGCCTTGTCTGCAAATTTCTGGATAGAGTCAAGGAGCTTGTACTGCCGATCCATGGGACAAAAAGTATCAACAGGATGGAAAGCATTCTGCTGCAGGAATATCTCCCTGATCATCCTTGTGATCTCGAGAGTCAATTGCTGGTCGGGAGGCAGTGCATCCGAACCCACCAGTTGTACGATCTCCTGTAATTCTGATTCCTGCTGGAGCAGGTCCATGGCATTATCCCTTAGTTTAACCCATTCAGGAGATACATTATCATTATACCAGTCAGTCAGTCCCTTAGTGTACAGACTGTAACTGCTCAGCCAGTTAATAGACGGGAAATGCCTCTTCTGGGCCAGCTTTGCATCCAGTGCCCAGAACACCTTAACAATACGCAGCGTATTCTGCGTGACCGGTTCTGAGAAGTCACCACCCGGTGGTGAGACCGCACCAATGATAGTAATGGAACCGTCAAGCCCTGCAAGGGACTCCACCCTGCCTGAGCGTTCGTAGAACTCACTTAACCGGGCTGACAGGTATGCAGGATACCCTTCTTCACCAGGCATTTCTTCCAGCCTGGATGAGATTTCCCGCATAGCTTCGGCCCACCTGCTGGTACTGTCAGCCATCAGTGATACATCAAATCCCATATCCCTGTAATATTCGGCAATAGTGATGCCGGTATATACACTGGCTTCCCTGGCTGCCACAGGCATATTACTGGTATTGGCGATAAGCACGGTCCGCTCCATCAGGGGACGCCCGGTCTTCGGGTCTTCCAGTTCAGGGAACTCGGTAAGCACATCAGCCATTTCGTTACCCCTTTCACCACAGCCGATATAAACCACGATCTCAGTATCGCTCCATTTTGCAAGCTGCTGCTGGGTGACGGTCTTACCGCTACCGAATGGACCCGGGATAGCTGCTGTACCGCCTTTGGCCACAGGGAACATTCCATCGAGAATTCGCTGACCCGTGATAAGAGGGGTATTCGGCGTCAGTTTCTTATTCACCGGTCTTGGCATCCTGACAGGCCATTTCTGCATCATCTGAAGTTCGGTACCGTCGGTCAATGTGCAAATCGTATCAACCACTTTAAACTTTCCGTCCTTGATCTCATCAATAGTACCTGATACATTGGGCGGAACCATTATACGTTGTTCCACATTAATGGTTTCCTGGACGGTCCCGATAACATCGCCGCCGGAAACTGTATCTCCTGCTTTGGCAGTTGATTTAAATTCCCAGAGTTTCTCGTGATCCAGGCCATCTGCCATAACCCCCCTCTCTATAAAGTCTCCCATCTTGTCTCTAAGAAGGGGTAAAGGACGCTGTATCCCATCATATATACTCTCAAGAAGGCCAGGTCCAAGTTCAACGGAAAGTGGCATACCTGTATTCTCTACAGGTTCTCCGGGCCTGATACCTGCCGTCTCTTCATATACCTGGACAATGGACCGATCCCCCTTGATTCCGATAACCTCTCCCATCAGACGTTCATGTCCTACTTTGACCACATCAAACATCCGGGTATTGATGCCCTGGATTGTGACCACTGGCCCTGATATTCTATAAATCTCTCCTTTCATTTCCACAGATCAACACCTACTGCTTGTTTTATTTTATCTCTTAAATTTGAACTTTCACCTGTACCGCCCAGTGCAATTGTCGTGGGCGTAACCAGTTCATCCAGCATATTCTGGAAATTCTCAGGTAAACTGGCCAGATCATCGTTGTGGATAACCAATACTCCTATTTCCCTATCGTTAAGTACATTCTGGATAATAGGTATAAGATCATCCTTTTTGTTTGTTTCATGTATACTTCTTATGCCGGCAAGTCTAAAGCCAAGAGTAAAATCACTGCTTCCAATTACTGCTATCTCCATATCACATCACCAGGTGTCTCTTTATGATATCATTGGACAATGCAGATTCTTTGCCTCTGGCTATCATTCTAAGATTCTTTATTTCATTATTCTTCCGGATTATATAATCAAAAATAGGTAAAATGGATAGTGGATAATAATGCGATACTTTTGATGAATATTTCATTGCATATTTGTCCAGTTCAGCTTCCATATCGATAAGGGAGGGCATATCTTCACTGATCACTTCTGAAAGTGCAGACCAATATGAATAATCTTCCATGCTTTTAATGAAATCCGGCCATGAGAGAGAGACCAGACGACGTAGATCTCCATCTTTCAGTTCAGCTCCGCCAGATATTAACAGTTCCATTATCTCATCCCTGGGAAGGTTTGCCTTTTTAGTCCTGAAAAGAGTCTTAAGGTTTTTAAGGTCAATTTCAGTTTTGATGAATTTCAGGCTTAACTTTTCACCCTTGGATTTGCCCACAGAAGAAAGTATTCTGGAGTAATATAACTTGTCCAGATTGTTCTCGACAGTTGACAGCATTCCGCCCTGGTAATCGGAAACGGCAGAATGGTATGGGGTATTCTCAAGAGCAACCTTAATATCGTTAATTGATTCCATGCTGGCAATTGAGACAAGTTGACGATATCCAAGTTGTCCTGCCGCCACTACAGCCTCCTGTATCTCTTCGAGAGGAGCTCCGTAATATTTTCCCCTGAGGATGGTCTTGATATTCCAGATATCCCAGTACCTCAGATATTCTGTGATCAAATAATGCGGCTCATCCTGGGAAACACGTAACAATTTCCTGTATGTCCTGGCAAGATTCTGGTTTAGGGCATGCTCTACAAGGTCTATGCCACTGTATTTTTGGGCAAGTTCATCCACATCCTGTTTATATTCCGACTCACCGATAAAACGTGTGATCTCAGCAAGGTCCATGTTCATCATCTTTGGAAAAACTTCCCTTTGGATCAGCTTGCTTTTCATAGCCCTGACCCGGGCCGTAATATATGCATACTTTTTACTGCCCCGGCGATTAAAGAACATCTTAATACCTCATCCGAAGAGTATGTCTGATACAGGTTTTAGTGTTTGTTCAGATACATCATCCAGGATCCTGTCGAAAGTATAGTCCAGTCGTACTGAACCGTCATCATTCTCGATGATTAGTCCGCCAATACAGTCAATCTCAGCCATAAAGGTAAGGTCTGTCAATTCCCTGACCAGCTTTGCATCCCTTGCATTGGAATATACCCTGGAACCGTCACTTCCATGCTCATCAAGAATTGCTTTTAACATAGATGCATTCTTGTCTGGTGCCAGTGATGAGATAGCTTCTCTGGCCGACTGATAAACACTATCCAGGACATCCTTTTTGGCATTCAGTGCAGCTCTCTTGATCTCAAGTTGCGCACTGGATTTTTCCTGTTTGAGCCTTCTCTGGATATTTGCCTCTACTTCGGTCTTGCTGTCAGCTAAAATCTTTTCAGCTTTATTTTTTGCTTTGTCGATCATTGCTGCAGCTTCATCCTGTGCCTCAGCTTCAATAGCGGATACTTCTGTTTTTGCCTGTTCCAGGATATCATTTACAACATTTTCAAGTCCCATGTCCAATCTCCCGCTGACGGGTAAATAGTCTTACAGGAAGAGCAACAATATGGCAACAACCAGTCCAAAGATAACAATAGTCTCCGGGATAACGGTCAGGATAAGACCCTTTCCGAATAGCTCTTCTCGTTCTGCCATTGCACCGACAGCGGCTGCGCCGATATCCTTTTCTGCAATACCTGAAGCAATGCCGGACAGTCCTACTGCCAGGCCTGCGCCGATTGCTATAAGTCCTTTTTGATTCGCAAGAATCTGTTCTACGGTTGCGTCTGCTATACTAATATCTACCATTTATTTTACCTCTGTATATTTTCGATTATATCCGAATGGATTAAATTTACGACCACCGCCATGGTAGAATTTTGTAAAAAATTCTACATACTGCAACCTTAATGCATGCAGTCCCGGTGCTACGACACCAAGCACGGTGTTTACAGTGTGCCCGATTAGAAGCACAATAATTCCAAGTATTATGAAAATTCCCCCTTCCGGAAAGAGCAAATTTGTCACAATATAATTTATTGCATATGCAATACCTACAGAAGATAGACCCACAGCGGCCAACCTTGTGTATGACAGGGTGTTACTGAGAATTGAAGGCAGTTCAAGAATGGCTGCCCCGCCTTCACCTGCAATAAGCATCACCACACCTATCACTGATATGACAATTCCACCGGTCATACCAACAACAGGAATATATCCCAGGGCTGCCAGAGCAAATATGGCGATTCCCAGTTGCAGTACTATCCAGCTTAGCTTTTCCAGCACCGCAGTCTTAATACCGTGTGAGACGGCTTCGTTCCTGAAACCAAGAATAAATCCCAGGTTCAGGTGCACAACACCGATAAGTGCTGATACTATTAAGAGTATGGGTATATCGTCCTTGCCAAGTCTATCAAGGATAGGCAGGGCATGGAAGTTATAGAATATCCCGCCAAGGGCACTGTGTTCACCAAACAGTACTGCCACAATGCTATGGTGCCCAAAAACATGGAAACCGAATATTTCTGCGAACAGTACACCGAATATTGTTGTAGTGATACTGCAATAGACAAGCAGTGTTGCCAGTGGTCTCAGACCGCCGGTCTTTATCTTTGCCCTTCCTACCATTCCAAGTGTAAAGAGTACCAGACCATATCCTATATCTCCAAGCATGAGACCGTAGAATAATGGGAATGTGAAGAAAATAATAACTGATGGGTCGATCTCCTTATAGAGTGGTCTGGAGTATAAGTCCATGATCGTTTCAAGAGGCTTGACCAATCCGGGATTATCATATTCCACGGGAATGGTACTGGATTCGATCTCTTCTTTCTCCGCATCCAGTTTGGAAATCATCACACTGCCATTGAAATTTGTCTCAAGGGTCTCTTCCACCTGGTGGAACTTGTCATCAGCTATCCAGCAATCAATAATAAAAGTACTCTCAGATGTTGCAAAACGCAATGGTGCTTCTGCTTTTTCTGTAGTGATCGATAATACCTCATCTGAAGCAAGGATGAAATCCATATATTTACCTTTAAGATCGGCAATTTCATCTTCAAGTGAAGTTAGTTCAAGTTGTATGTCTTCTTTCCTGTTTTTCATCCCGCTCATAATCTTTCCGGGATTGCCTTTTAATTCAGGTACATGGATATCATTAAAGTAATATTTTTCAAGAATGTCAGTGACCTGCTGCTGGTGTTCAACAGGCACAAATAAGGTTATAACATTTCTCCTGTCGTGGGGTGATGATAACAGTTCATAATTTGCTGTAATACTCCTGATCTCTTGTTCAATTTCAGATATTTCACCCTGGACATAGCCTGTGATTACAGTGATTGCACTATAACCCTTATAAAACTCAAGGTCCAGTGGGAGTAAAGACAGAGGTTCAAGCAAAAAAATGGAATCGTCTATATTCTTTAGTTCATTCCCAAGTACATTTTTCCGATCTAATAAATCGTTGACAGTTGAATCCAATTGTTCTAATTTTGCATCAAGTTCATTTAAAATTGCATCTTCATTTTGAAGATTATCCGAATGTGTTGGTTTTATACCTAGAAAATTTGTAATGGATCGTAGCTTGACCAATTTGTGGGATGCTTTCGATGCCGCTTCACCAGGTTTGCCAATTCTAAGAAATGAATCATCCTCTGTGAAATCTTCTACATGGATACATTGTATTGAATGTAAGATATCCACAGTCGGATGCAATAATTTCTTATTGCCTATAATTACTGCTTTTGAAACCTTTTTGGCTTTAAGCATGTATGCTCCTCTCAAATTGTCCCACAAGATATTCTGTGGCTTTTGCCAGATTGCTATTTGCCTTTGATTTTATTGATTCTGCAGCAGCAACCCCTTCTTTTAACATTTTCTCTTTTTCGGATTTTATTTTTTCTTTTGCCTGGGAAATCTCCTGGTCAGCTATTGTTGCACTCTCGTTTTTTGCCTCATTGATCAATTCCCTTGACTGGTTCTTTGCTTCAAGGATGTTTCTAGCTTTAGCTTCATTTGCCTCAGATATCATTGTCCTTGTATCTTCTTCGGCTTTCTTGATCTGAGATAAAATATCGGCTTTTGTCATATTATTTCCACCATTTGGAAGAGTTTTATTCAACCACTGATATATATTATAGAATTGTCCTTAATATTATTATTTACTAAGGATAAGCATCGTTATATCTGCTAGATATACTTATACTATTACATAAATTCCTGTTTTTTTGAAGTAATTCATCACCTGAGATAAGTATGTCTGAAATTCAATTCTTTTATTGAATATATAGTAGATAAATTGTTCGGTTTTGCAGTATTATTTCCAATAGCAAGCGGCCAATCTATCATGGATATATATGATTATTTTTTATTACTTCGATCAATCTCATCTACTATAGTATCGACAATCTCATTACAGGTTGTATGCCCGGGACCATCCGCCAGGTGTACCTTCAATGTTAGAATACCATCTACAAGTTCACTCCTGACCAGGAATGTATCGCCCCTGGTGGCGATGCGGCTGTATTTTTTATTCAGGTGTGAATAAAGTATCCGAAACCTGAAATCAATTGTACCATCCTGATCAATGTCCAACATTATATTTTCCAGGTTTTGATTTGTCAGTGGTACGAAATCTACATTTGCTTGTGTGATATCAATGGCAATATTTCGTTTTGTATCCAAGGTTTCTCCTTTATTTCCAATCAATTTGAATGATCCGGATTTGTTATTCATCTCTGTAAATGTTTTTACAAGATATGGAAGGCCGGCCCAAAAACTGTACTTTTGAGTAAAATCAATATTATGAAGGGGAAATTGATGATATTTTCTTTTTCTCATTTCCAAACATAATCACCAAAGTCTATTAAATCAAATTACATGATAAAATCATCGCAATGCATTTAGAGACTTTTTATTATTTTCCGGGACTATTAGAAAAAACGCTAAGAGCGCATAAGGACGCAGAGAAAACAACAACCCCCTGCGATCCTCTGCGTCCTCCGC
>DUIM01000127.1:1558-6306 GCA_013330355.1 Methanosarcinales archaeon | reverse complement strand
CATCATCACCGGGGAAGCCATCAAGGATCGGGCAGATACGCTGACAAGCCAGACAGTTCTGGCAGGCCAGACATGTGTCACAGTCCACATAACATTGCCTGTTGGCACAGTAATTGTCTTCCCTGCTTATCTCACTGAAGAGTTTGACCACAGTAGGTTCATCTACGCTAGGAGTGAACTTATCATAGTTCGCCTCATCGTACAACTGTACCTTGGCTGCCTGCATAGGGCAGATGGCTTCGCATCCGCCGCATGCAGTACACAGTGAATTTTTTATTACCTGGTATATCTTCGGGAACCCCATTTGTGGTGCGGGGATCTCAGTGCTCACCTACTTGCCTCCGATTATTTCCTTACCGAAGAGTTTGATCGATTTCTCCTTATTCGGACCGATTGGTGAACCGCATACGATCTGGGTAACACCGATCTTCTGGAGATTTGCAACTTTCTCAGCGCATGTTTCAGGTGTTCCGCAGATACTGAATGAATCCATCATACCATCTGTTACCAAACCGCCCATCAGTGCACCAAAGTCTCCTTTTGCAATAGCTGCACCAATTTCTCCTTTTGCTGCAACATCGATACCGTGGCGTTCAAGCACCATATCAGGTGAACCTGCAACAATGAATGCAACCACGATCTTAGCTGCACCAACGGCTTTTCCTGCATCCTTGTCAATGGAGAAGCATGCATATGCCCCAACATCAACTTCTTTCGGATCCCTGCCTGCTTTTTTGGCACCGGCTTCTATTGCTTTTATTGCAATTTCGAAGTCCTTGGGATGAGATGCGTTTATCAGCACACCATCTGCCACTTCACCTGCAAGTTCCAGCATCTTCGGACCCTGTGCACCCAGGTAAATAGGTATGTTGCCTGCCTTGAAAGCCATCTTGGCACCTGCGATCTTGACCCTCTCGCCGTCAATGTTTACCTTTTTACCGGAGAAGAAATCCCTTAAAGCCTGGACTGATTCTCTTGATGTCTTTAACGGCTTTTCCCATGCAATACCCATTGCATCGAATGTGGCTTTGTCACCGGGACCTATACCCATTATAGCCCTGCCACCGGAAATATCATTGATTGCAGCAATACTGGATGCTGTCATTGCAATGTTTCTTGTGTACGGGTTGGTTACTCCCGTTCCCAGTTTAATCTTGTTGGTATTCAAGGCCAGTACAGCCAGGGTAGTATAAACATCCCTGTTGTTGTAATGGTCTGTAATCCACACATTGTCAAATCCCTGATCTTCTGCTAACTTTGTATATTGAGCTAACTTCAGAACGGGGTCACTTGGTACAAATTCTATTCCATACATGTATGTCCCTCCATTTTCGGTAAAACTATTGATTCATTAATAACTTAAAAGCATATTGGTTTTATCCTGAAAAGCAAAGATGAAGCATCTGGTCGAAATACATTGTACTGTAATGGGCAATATACTTTAATGAGCTTAATTGAATAACAGATAATTGACAGCAGGTAAATTGGTTACTATGAGACTGGACGCATTGTTAGTAGAGCAGGAAAAAGTAGCCAGCCGGGGCAGGGCCCGGCGTGCAATTACCAGTGGCATGGTAAGGGTTGATGGGAAAATAATCCTCAAACCGTCCAGGCAGGTTGGATATGAAAATGAGATCAAAGTGAAAGAGGATATTGACGTGCCTGCGGGATACCTGAAACTAAAAGATATCCAGGACCGCACCGGCATAATCCATCCGGGAGATGTTTTACTGGACCTGGGTTCCAGTGCAGGAGGTTTTCTCATGTTCGCATCATTGATTGCCGGGAGTGTAAAAGGCATCGAGTACAGCGAAGAGTTCATGCCACACCTTAAAAGTATCGCCAGGTCCCATGACAATATTACGGTTTTACAGAATGATGTATTTACCATGCCCCTGTCATCAATGTCTGATAAACCAGTGGATGTGATCTGCAACGATATCACTGTCGAGCCCCTTGATTCCATCAAAGTACTTGCAAGGGTCCTGCCATTACTGAAATCAGGCGGTCGTGTGCTACAGGTCTTAAAACTTCCTGACAGGTCGCACCTTGATGAGTGCACTAACAGGATAAAGGAACTGGGATTGACGATCCAGTATATGTTAAAGTCTGAAAAGAGAGAAGTTTATGTGATAGCAGTACGAAATGGAAAGAACGAGGCGAAAAAGTAAATGGCAGATATATGCAGCATATGCGGTAAAAAGGAGATGCTGCCCTACAAATGCAAGTACTGCGGCTGGACATTCTGCTCCGAACACCGACTGCCAGAGAACCACAACTGCCCTGGTCTGGAAAAACTTAAGATACAGGTAAGGGAAAGCGGCAGTATCATGTACCAGCCCGAACCCGAAACCACAAAAAAACATACAATTGGTTTACCAGGACTGGGGCATAGGGGTAGGTCACCATATGCTGTCCCGATATCAAGGAATTATTCCCTGTATATTATAATAGCCAATGTTTTCGTGTACCTGCTCCAATTGATATTCGGGCACTGGTTTACCAGATTATTCTATCTCGACCCTGTAAATGTCCTGTACCAGCCCTGGACCATTGTCACACATATGTTCCTTCATTCCCCATTCTATTCATTGCATATTTTCTTCAATATGATGGTACTGTTCTTTTTTGGTCCCATACTTGAGAAAAATATAGGTTCGAAGAATTTTTTAATCGTCTATTTCGGGGCAGGGTTGCTATCTGCCCTGGGACAGATGACTATCTCGCAAAGTCCCATGCTTGGTGCCAGCGGAGCGATCTTCGGGATACTGGCAACACTAACAGTACTGAACCCGGATATCAGAGTCTTTGTGTTATTTATTCCAATGAAAATAGTCCAGATGTTGATGTTATTTGCATTTTATGACCTGTTCTTGTTGTTGACAGGCTCGAATGATAATATCGCCCATGCAGCCCATCTGTTCGGTTTGATATTCGGACTGTATATGGGTTTTAAAATAAAGAAAGAAATGAAACAATCAGTATGGTGATTGCATTCAGTCGCAAAGTATAACACCCACAAAGTTGAATACCAGATTCTAGGAGCAAAGCAACAATGGCTAAGAAAAAGTCAAAAGGAAAAACAAAAAAAGAACCAGCATCAAGCCCCAAATCCAAAACCGTATTTCCGTTCTATTCGGAAGACCGATGGAAAAACTGGATAGAGCAGGTCAAAGAGAGTGGTTTTGAACTCAATGAAGACGAAGATCCGGGCGACGCTGGCAAGATATTTGTCAATATGGAAGATGACATAATCCTTGCATGCCTGAAGGTCATTGCTAAATACGAAAAAAATGAGTTGACGGTTGACGGGGCCTTCGATGCCCTGGATAAGGTCAAGAACATTGTATTGAACCCAATGGATTCGATCAGTGAGTCAATTGACCTTATGCTCGATTCATTGCAGACCTCATTGATCGGTGTTTTTGCTTCCTGCGAGTGTTACATAGATGGTGCTTATGACAAGTCGGCCGATCTTACCCCGATCATCAAAAGTGCATTGGAAGCAGAGGAGGCAGATGACCCGGGAACTGCTATTGGTTATATTGCCACAATCGGGGCAAGTGTGATCGCCGGGGCCGAAATCCCGGAGGAAAGTGTATCAGATATGCCTTATGGCCTGGTCGCCGAATGGATCGATGGTATAGATTCCATATCAGCCGCCATGATGGGTGATGACAGTTACAAGTTCGATGAGCCTGATGAATAAATAGTATTTTATTCTTTTTTTCCAGGGGTTTATTGTTTTATGCTGCTTCACCAGGTTCTGGGATTGGATAATGATGAGAACCTTTTCCTGCCTGAAGAAAGTTACAGTAACCTGAACGACCTCTACCGGACCCTGGGGTTTATGGAACAGATGGTACAGTCCCAGGGGATTGACGGTGAGGTCAGGGCCGTGCAGGACGGTAAGGACATCATCTGTCTGGCAATAAATAACCAGGCTACAGAGGAATATCCTTCTTTTTGGGCAGTGTTCACCAATGTGGTGGCCCTGTCCGGCATCCAGTCGGCGGCTGCGGGACAATTTGGCAGGCTGGTCTCAGTTCAATTGCAGGCTGCTGATAACGTGAATCAGATCGATGTACCGGCCCGGGAATTGATAGGTGCATTACAGGAATATTTTTCAATTGCCCTGGTTGAAAAACAGTTATGTGATGGCTGCGTTAAGCCTACTGAAACCTATGACATGGTGTATCTGGATATCAGGGTCCAGCGGTTGGATGAGCTGTTTAAAAAACTTGGTGATAAGTTCGATGCATCTGGCAAGGTACTGGAAATTTGCTGCGGCAACGGTATGGCGACGCTGTCGCTGGAAAAGCTGGGCATATTCCCACTGACAACTGATTATGACCGCTGCCAGGTGTGCCAGGGGCTGGAACATGGTGTATTGAAGCCCGGGCGTACTATTGTGATGGATGCCACGCGACTGACTGGTTTCTTTGACGGGGGCTCATTTGATGCTGTTATTGGTTTCATGCTTGGTACTATTTATAATTTCAATAAGGATATCTGGGCTGCAATGATGAATGAATCCCTGAAGGTAGTTAAGCCGGGTGGGACGCTACTGTTCACAGTAAATAAGCGTGAAGAGATGGATATCCTGAAAAGTGTACTGGACAGCCTGGGTGCTGTCGGGGAGGTCATTGATAATACTGATAAGAACGGGATATATGACCAGTGGGTGTACCTGGGGCGGAAAAATTAATAGTTAGGATTTTGAGACATTTTAATTTGTTCTGGAAATG
>DUIM01000127.1:0-1219 GCA_013330355.1 Methanosarcinales archaeon | reverse complement strand
ATAAATAGTAGTAGGCATTGATCTGGAAATAATAAAAAGTCACGAAAACATAAGGGGGGTACATTTAAGTAAGTATAAGATTAACTCCCAAATATGCCTGAAGTAATTGACTTAAAAGAAATAAGACATGAATTAAGGGTAATCAGAGAGGACCTTGATTTCATTAAGGGTCATATGATGGATGTAGATTCAATCCTGACTGAAGATGATTATCTTTCTTTGAATGAATACAGAAATGAAAAAGAATCTGGCAAGCTTACTTCTCATGAGGAACTTAAAAGAGAAATGGGATTATAATGTTTGACATTCAATATTCCAAACAGGCTGTCAAGTTCCTGAAATCCCTGGATAAGACTCTTGTTTCCAGAATCCTTATGAAGATTGAGAAACTAAAACACGATCCTATTTCACATAATTCAAAAATTGTTGTGGGGTATAGTGAGAAATTATTTAGGGTGAGGGTTGGGAATTACAGGATTTTATATTAAGTTGACTACAATGGCAATTTAATCGGTATTGTCAAAATAGACAAGCGTTCACGGGTTTATTGACATAATTGCTTGTCATCATATTTTTGCTTCAAAGCGGACTTACAAAAACTCACAACGAACTCACCTTGAAGAGTTCGTAGCAGTTGTACGAGTTGGTTGCTAACTTATAATAAGCCCTGTCACAGGACTTGATATACTGCTTTTGGACCACATAGGCCACGATGGTCACAGATCATTGTTATCATTCTCTGTGTACCTATGAGTCCTCTGTAGTTGGTAATAATTTAAATACAGCATCATACGCCATAAATCCAATACATTATCATATCAATTACACACCAGAGTATACACACAGCACAGCAATTACCGTTATGGCTGTAAACGCATACAAGCAATGGCTTATTTATTCATTTCTTCGTAAATAATTTATGATATTGCGTGCAAAATAATAGACCGGGAATTACTGCACACACCATTCAAACAAAATCCTTATCTAATCTAAGCATTATCAATTACCAAAACAATGGTGACAATATTATGCAGATACTACTCATCCATTCAGACCATATTGAATACCAGGTTAAGAAAAAGACCCCGGTAGCAGAAACGATAGATGAAGACATGCACCATGGCAGCATGGACGAAGCACTGACCGTATTTATCGCTGTGGAAAAAGCAGACGAAACAGACCCGGAAAAGGCCGTTGCCGCTTCAATTGATGAGATAAA
>DUIM01000096.1 GCA_013330355.1 Methanosarcinales archaeon | reverse complement strand
CGGAATACTTTGGCGGATATTTAAACAATATGTGCACATGATACGGGCTTACTACTACATCGATAATCTCAATAAAATATTAAATTTGAGTTGGGGCAGGCGTATAATATCTAAAAGCATGCTCATAGTAGTTCATTAAGAATATCTTTACTTATTCCTGCTTGTTTTAAAATCTCAAGTAATGTTCCTTTTGGCGAGACCGTTTCAATTCATGTTGGTGAATTTAATAAAACCGCAGATAAAAACACATGAACACAGATTTTCCGGCAGCGTATCCTTGTTTATCTGCGGTTATTTTGACAGTACCAACATGTAATGTAACGGTCTCCATTTACATTATATGGCACTTACATCATAGAATGTCAATACCTGGTAGCACTGCACTGCGCCGGGCCGTAAACTGTATAGAAGGCAGTAATTCCTCACCGTGTTCCTTCACATGTAATTTATAATCCTCAATTGCTTTGTCAATATCCGGAGAGAGAGTTACCTTTTTTCCCGAATATTTGACCATGCCGCGTTCTGGCCATTTCAAATGTGTACGTACCCAGTTATCAGGAACCGTTATATTCCGGCTCACCAGCTCCATAGTTATTTCTTCAAACCCTGCCCCTTCCAGCCACCTGGATATCTCATCAAATTTGTGTAAATACAACACCCCCATCTTCTCAAGGATCCCAAGCAGCATCAAATGTGATAACTGGGCCTTATTGGTGGGTTTTTGCGACCAGATCATTGATGCAAACCTGCCGTTCTCTTTTAATGTTCTATTTGCCTCTCCAAGTAGTCCCGGGACCTCACCTGGCTGGATGTAGTTCACAGCATGGTATGAGAAGATAATGTCAAAGGAATTGTCCTTGAAGGGCAGATTGCTGTATTTTGTAACGACCGGATTCACTTTGTTTGTTGATGTGCTGCGTATGCCCTGGGCCTGCCCGGTATCCAAAACAGCGACAGCTACGGCTTTTTCCACACTTTTTGCAACCTGGCTTGCCGTAATATGATCTTGGCCAATGTTTAGCACTTTCATATCAGGACCCAAACCAGTACGTGTTACAAATGCATCCCGGTCATATACTGCATATGGCATCTATTAAAGTTAATAGCAAGCAACATGTTTTAACCTTGCGTTCTGTTGATTTTTCAAATTAATCGTGAAAATTATTTAGAAACATTTAAGGTAGATTGATAGGAAGTAACATTCCTATAAAACCCTTTTTGTACTGGTCAGTACAAAGATTAAGAGGAATGTGGAAGATACGCGTAGACCACATCAACTGTCAATTACATTGGAGGATGGGAATAAATGCACAAAGAGGAACTAATCCAGCTTCACACTCTAATGACGCAGATGAAAAAATACTTTGAAGAAAATGGATCGGACAATGGTTTTAGTATTTATGATAACTTGGGTATAAGTCCAGTTCATGTTCATAGGAGTAAAGCTGAGCATAAGCATGCCATTTTTATTTTGGGTGGCGAAATTGCAAGTGTGATTTCAGATGACGAATTTTCAGGTACTGGAAGGACGTCTGCACGAATGAACCAGCTTGCAGAAAAAGCAGAATATGAGATAAAACAATAAAGTAAACAACCAACTAATAAATATTTATTGTGATTTTGCAGGTTATATTTATTTAGCATTCGTATACCAATACCACATTGCAGGGACAACACTTCAGTGATATTACTGGAAAAAGTTTGTAATTTATAGTTGTCCTGTTTTTTCCTTTTTTTCTTGACATATAGGAAAGTATAAACGCATTTATTTAATTCATCTGGAAATTATTAGAAAATTATTTACTTCAATACAACCCTTGTAGAGTCTTAACTTTATAATTTGGATTTGATGCTTGATGCATGATAAAAAATTGGAAACGACCGCGCTGGTCCTGACAGCCGAAATATATAACAGGACCAACGATTTGAAAGCAGACGACCTCCCCTCTGAACTTAGGAAACACTACTGGAATATCAAGGAAAAAACAGTACTAAGGCCCATGAATGTCACTGCCAGGGACCTGGAAGAAATTCTTGACATTCATGACCCAAAGGAGATTGCAAGTTCATTACCATTTATGGAATATGAGGAGTTCGGGCAGAAAATAAGACCTACCGTTTTTGATATTGGTGTCAAATGGCTAGCCAAACATGAGCATGGAGTGGAATATATCAAGAACAATCCGGTGCTTGCACATTTTTATGAAAATTATGATTCCCTTGATGTAAGTTATGAAGCAGCAATCGTACAAAATGAGCCAAAAGAGGTCAGCCGGCAGTGGGTAGATTCACTTATAGCGCAGATCAGCACTGAAAAGGATGCTGAAAACCTGCTTAAACTGGTACATATAACTGTGCCGGATGAGATCGAGCAGACCCTTGATAAGCTGGTACTTAACCAGGACCAGAAGGATGAAATGGAAAAGATGGTCAAGGCCATACAGTTCAAGGACTACCTGAAAAGGATCGGCCTTTTAGAGGTAGGGAAACTGTTATTCGTGGGCCCACCAGGCACTGGCAAGACCTCCACTGCCAGGGCAATGTCAGCTAAATTGAAACTGCCCTTTTTGGAGGTCCAGCTATCCATGATCACTGACCAGTACCTGGGCGAGACTGCAAAGAACATCGACCGGGTGTTCGACCTGGCAAAAAGGATGAGCCCGTGTATCCTTTTCATTGATGAGTTTGATTTCATGGCAAAAACCCGTTCATCTGACGAAAACGCAGCCCTGAAACGGGCTGTGAACTCCCTGCTTAAAGCCATTGACGAGATCAGCCTGGTAAAACATGATGTCCTGCTAATTGGTGCCACAAACCACCCCCAGCTCCTGGACAGTGCCGCATGGAGACGGTTTGATGATATTTTAGATTTCCCGCTGCCAGATAAGGAGATGCGCCAGGAGATCCTGAATATTATCGTTAGTGAGATCGAGGGCCAGTTCGATACTGAGGAAATCTCGGCAATAACAGATGGTTATTCAGGTTCAGACCTGAGATTGGTTATAAGGGAAAGTGTCCTGAACGCACTAATGACCGACCGAATGGAATTGGATCAGGACGACCTGATCCGGGCAGTAGGCGAGTTCAACAAGAGGACTTCGCTAAAATACATAGCTGAAGAAGAATTATGAAAGTCATACTGCTGGGCACAGGGGATGCCATCGGTACACCTAAGATCGGCTGTCATTGCCCCACCTGCCAGGATGCACTTAATGGCGGCCCCAGCAAGAGACTCAGGTTCTCGGTATTAGTGGAGGGACCTTTGGGGTTGGTGTTGGTAGATACCAGCCCGGACCTGAGATACCAGATGATATCCCACGGACTGGATCATGTTGACGCCGTTATCTGGACCCATGCCCACTATGACCATTATGCGGGTTTTGGTGATTTTCACCGTGTACAGAACCATGTCCCTGTATACGGGTTGAAAGATACCATGGAGTATATCCTTCAATACCTGGGATTCCTGAAACCAGAGAGGAATGAGGTAATGCCCCTGGAACCCTTCGAATTAGTAGGTCTTGAGTTTACCTTGTTCCCGGTCAATCATCCGCCATTAAAGGAATCGGTAGGTGTTATGATCCGGCAGGGTGACAGGAAAGTAGTGATAACCGGGGATACCAACGAGGATATACCTGAGACCAGCCAGGATATTATGCGGGATGCTGACCTGATAATAATAGATGCCATCGTTCCCCCTGGCATCAACCTGGTCAAACACTTGAACGCCAGGCAAGCCGCCGAACTTGCCAGACGACTCGGTGCCAAAAAAGTGGTGTTCAGCCATATCAGCCACATGTTCCCACCCCATGAGGAGGCCGTCAAAGAATGGCCGCTGGGTGTTGACGGCATGGAGTTCGTGATCTGATCATTATTCCTTATCTTTATCTATAATTTCCCGTTTTTTCCGTAACTTACGTATCTCATTTTTGAAATATATTGCCGTGACCAAAGACGCCACCAATATTACCAGACCCACGAATCCCATTATAGTAGGTAATGATGACTTGTAATATTTTACAAAGATGAATTGATGTTCTGGATTGGGATTATCCCAGACCAGCCATATCCTGTTCTGGTCATCTAATCGTTTGGTGTCTGGTTTTGGTTTGGGTAAGCCAAAGATCATACTGCCTGTATCATAACCCTGGGGCAGCACCACGTTGACGGTCCCGTTCCTGGAAAGGATATGGTAGAACTGGCCTTGTTCCCAGTAATAAGTATACGCAACATAACCATTGATGGTGTCTGCAAATTCGAACTGTATCTTTTTATTGCCCCTGGATTCAGAATATGATACATTGTGAGATATATTTGAAAATTTATTAATATCTGAAAAGACCGTTGAGCTGCCGGTATTATCAATGATAACCAGATTATCTATCCCTGGTCCCTTTTCAGACTTGAGACCTGAAATGTCTTTTGGCACCACTACCTCCAACCTTGGTGAGTTCACAACAGTGTAGATAGCTCTCACTGTCTTGTTCGGATACACAAAAAATGTAGAGGAATTGATAAAGTTGCCTTCCGGCACTGTGAATTCATATACCGAAACATCCCCCGTGTCCATTTCAATTTGTTTCGGATCTTTACTTTCCAGACAACCATTGGTGGTGAATGCCATTATTATCAGGGCGCTCAGAAGTAAAATTTTTAGTATTCCGTTTACCATAGTATGTTTCACCCGGTCCTACTTGTATTGAGATACTTTTGAGGCCCTGGGATCTATCTCGATTATCTGGATACCATCCCTGTAGACCCTAACCACACCATCGCTCTCGGATGTAGTGACTGCTATGGCTTCTGTGTCCCGTGTGATGGCCGCGGCTGAAGCGTGCCGACCGCCCAGTCCTTTGATCATCTCCACTTCCCTGGCATTAACATCCAGATACCGGCCGGCTGCATGGATATATCCGTGGCTGTCCAGGACAAATATCCCGTCCAGCTGGGCAAACTCCTTAACAGTCTCCCATTTTGCAGGATCGCGGATATTAAGTTCTTCTTGAGGATGGCCAAAAAAGGGATTCAACACAAGCTGGTGGGAACGTTTCATTACTTCTTCCATGTCACCGATTATAAAAGCAGTGCCTACAGGCTTTCCTTCCCTGCCGTATGCGCCCAGGTCCATGGCGATCATCAGGACTGATCTCAGTATATTCAGGTTGACCCGTTCCGAGCATGCCCTTAGTTCTTTAACCACAGGATTGGACTTCAGGTCATG
The DNA here is from genome assembly GCA_013330355.1 of Methanosarcinales archaeon. Taxonomy (GTDB): domain Archaea; phylum Halobacteriota; class Methanosarcinia; order Methanosarcinales; family Methanocomedenaceae; genus Methanocomedens_A; species Methanocomedens_A sp7939u. The sequence continues at coordinate 554 of DUIM01000096.1, read as the reverse complement.
CACGACAATACTGGTTGTTTCGCCGTGTGAGACGACGCCTACTACGTGGTCTGCTGCCAGTATGTCGGCAATAAATGCAATTGCTGAAGTATCACTTATGCGTTCTGACCCCAATGTTCCCGTATAATAAAGGGTCTCAGAGATGGCCTGGAGCCGCTTGGTGGAATCATTTCGTTCATCCACATTTCCTGCTTCAAGGAGATGATCGGCTGCCATCATTGCAGATGTTGAAGCAAACAGGACAGGTATGTCGGTATCAATATCAAGGGGCTGTTCGTTTGACATTATTATTATGGCAGATGCAGATATCTCCTCTGCGATATTTACTGCACTATGGATTATCAGACTTTTTTCAAGCATAAGGAATTGCCCCTGTTTGTTCGTTTATTCAATGAATATCTTATCAACTTTAAATTATTTATATTAATCCTAAATCTTGTATTTTTTCTATACCCCTCATCCCATTATTGCATCCTGCCCGGAAGTTATCCCGGTTTCATCCGGTAGATACACTTCCTGAACTCAGGGTCAGTGGGTTACAGGAATATCATGAT
>DUIM01000143.1:2064-6478 GCA_013330355.1 Methanosarcinales archaeon | reverse complement strand
ACTTTTAGTATTATGCGCTCAATAAGGGATAAACCGTCCCTTCCCCTTGATGCCATGAAAAATATAGCCACAAAGAATAAAGTGATAACTGCTATAGAGGAAATCATTAAGGGTATAACCCAGTCGTCCACTGCCCTTTCAGCCATCACCACCAGGACCGCCAGTACGCCAATAACTGTTATAGCGATAATATCGAACAGCCTTTCCACTGCAAGTGATGACATCCCTGTGGTCAGGGGTACATCTTTCTCCCGTTTCAGGATATATGCCCTTGAAACATCGCCTATCCTGGCAGGCAGGATGACATTGGCTGACTGGCTCATGAATATGCTGCCTGTAATAAAGTTCAATCCATGGTTATACCCAAGCCGTTTCAGGATATGCTGGTACCTGATCCCGCGTACAGGCCATGAGAACAGGTAGATAAGTACTGCCAGGCCAAACATTCCAGGCGATGCCGATGCCGTCGCCTGCCATACCTCCTCCAGACCCACCAGGGTAAATATCAAAAACAGAAGTAATATGGCAAGAATAAAGGTAAGGATCACTTTTTGCCACCTGCCGGATCGAAGTGAGCTCAACTGCCACCAGAGCCTCACGATCTGGCTGCCCATGCCGATCACATCCTTTACCAGATCCACCTTGGTGGCCCCGCCGTGTTGCCACTTTACAGGGAACTCTTTTACTTTGTAGCCCCCTCTTTGGGCCCGGACCAGCAGTTCAGTGTCCCAGAACCAGTGCTCATCCTCTACCAAGTCCATGAGTTCGAACAAGGATTCACGCTTGAATGCCTTGAATCCGCACTGGTGGTCATACATTTTAGAACCCAGCATGGTGCGTGTGAGAAAGTTGAACCCCTTTGATGCAAGACCGCGTTTGATTGAGCGCTTGACATCACTGGAAGGCATCATCCTTGAGCCTGTGGCAAAATCGTAACCTTTGGACCTTATGGCCTCGATCAGTTCTTCAAGATGGGCCATGTCGGTTGCCAGGTCCACGTCAATATAACATAATATCCTGCCACTTGCGGCCTTGAATGCCCGGTTCAGCGCCCTGCCCCTGCCCTGTCTTTCATCGCTGTGAAGGTGCACCACATAATCCAGTTCTGCGGCCAGCTGTGATGCGATGCGGTCGGTGCCATCAGTGCTTCCGTCCTCTGCGATAATTATCTCAAAGGAACTGGTGATACCGGACAGGGTTTCGGCTGTGGTAACTACAGTATCATTGATGCGTTTTGCTTCGTTATAGGCAGGTAATATAAGTGAGATCTCTAGAGTAATAGCTGATTCTCCTACTGTTTTATTGGATATATTTGGATTTAGTTAGATTTAGTTAGATTTATTTGAGTAGTATATGTGCCACCGATTATAGGTATCACTGATTAGGTTATGGATATTATAATTTTTTATCCGGATGTGCAGGACTGTGCAGTTCCGTATGTTCAGGACCGCCATTTTTCGACTTTCCTGTACCCGTCATCACTGGCCAGATGCTGTACCAGGGACTGGATATCTTCACTGAACCAACCTTGTCTGATGTACTGCGGATAGATGGGAAGACGTTCCCTGAGGATGACATCACTGCCCACTTTTTGTCCAAGCTGCTCTACCGCCGGCCATTCATGTTCAGGATTGATGTGATCGATGGTCACAGGTGATATGCCGCCCAGGTCCGAGGCGCCGTGTTCAATAAGCATCCCCGGCGGGATTAGGTTGGGCGGCACCTGTATAGCCACGTCCGCAGGCAAAATCTCCCTCGCATGTTCGACTGTCCACAGCATATCTTCAAATGACGGGGGCTCATGTCCGGACATGGGTGTGCCGGGCTTGGGTGTAAAATTCTGGATGATGACCTCCTGTATATTTCCGTACTGCCTGTGCAGCTCTGTAATGATCCTGAGAGACTCCAAGCGGTCAGCCCTGGTCTCGCCGATACCCACCAGCAGCCCTGTGGTAAAAGGTATCTTCAATTTACCGGCATTTGCAATGCTCTCTATTCTCTTCCCCGGTACCTTGCCCGGACTGTCCTCATGGACTTGCAAATGAGCAGTGGTCTCAAGCATTAGCCCCATACTGGCATTTAATGGTTTGAGCAGTGCAAGTTCCGCGTATGAAAGCACTCCGGGGTTGCAGTGGGGCAATAGTCCCATTTTAATAGCCATACGGCACAGGTTGAGCAGGTAATCCAGGGTGCGGTTATACCCGATAGCCTTAAGCCGCTTCAAATATCCTGCATCTTCATCAGGCCGCTCGCCAAAAGTGAACAGGGCTTCAGTGCAGCCGCTCTTAGCACCTCTATGGAGTATTTCCTCAATCCGGGCAGGCTGCATAATATATGCCCCGGGGTCGTCGGGGCTGCGCCTGAACCCGCAGTAGCCGCAATGATTCCGGCACATGTTGGTAACAGGTATGAATACATTCTTAGAATACGTGACCACACGCGAATGTTGTGTTTCCAAAAGTTACCACCTTTAAAAAATTGATAGACTATCTGACAAATTTCTCACGGAATTCCTTTATCTGTTCTATACTACCAAGTATAGCCAGGGTCATGTCCTCCTCGATCACTGAATGAGGGTCAATCTCTGGGCTGGCCTTATCTCCTGCATAAATCCCGATCACAGTGCAGCCGATGGTACTATGCAGGTCAAGTTCGGCCAGGGTCTTACCTGCCAATAATGAGGACGAACTGACTGTATATTTCTCTATCTCAATGCCCTCGTACATCATTATGGTTTCTTCCCTTAACGGATGGTCATGTGCCAGCAATGCGATTCGCCCCAGCATCTGCCCGGCGATTATGGAAAGCGATGCAACATAATCGGCACCTGCTTTGTACATTTTGTCAATGGAATGGATGTCATTTGCCCTGGCCAGAATAACACTATTGGGGTTCAGCCTGCGTGTCACCAGAATAGCAAAAATAATATCCGGATCAGACTCAAGTGCCATAATAACAGTGAAAGCTCGTTCCACAGCTACTTTTTTAAGGGTGGATTCGGATGCAGCATTCCCTGTAAAGTGGGTGAAATCCACATCCCTGAACACTTCTTCATCAGAATCCACTACAACAAAAAGCACCCCTGCCGAAGTCAGGCGTTTTACAACTCTATGTCCCACATCACCATATCCCAGTACAATGGTGTGGTTATCGATAAAATTCACTGTTTCGTGCATTGGTATCCCGTGTGTGGTTAATGTGTAAGTTGTTTGTGTTTAATGTGTAAGTCGTTTGAATTTCTTCAACTGTTCCTTGTTGCCAACTACTAACAATATTGAATTCCTCTTTATTACATCACATGACCTAATGTTCAGGGACAGTTCGCCTCCTTTCCATATCCCTACAATATTGGCACCTGTCAAATCCCTTATCCTGGATTCTTTAAGACTCTTATTCAGCAGAATGCTGCCCGGATATATGGGAAACTCTGTGATCTCAAGGTCACCCATGAAAGAGGTACTGCTGATTATCCTGTCTGAGAGGGGTGCTACGGCCTTGCGTCCAATGAACGAGCCAAGCAATGATTTCGGCGATATCACTCTGTCGGCACCGGCATATTTCAAATAATCCGAATTGCTTTTATCATTCACGATTGCCAGGAGCTCTATGTTACAGAATTCCTTTGCTGTCAGTATAATACTGGCATTTTTTTCATCATTCTGGTTAGCTATGAGCAACCTGGCCCTGCATATTTTTGCTGCAGCCAGTACATCCTCTTTACCGGGGTCTCCAAAAATGCATGGTATGCCGTCATTTAAAAGCGACCGTATCTGCCCCTCATCGTCGTCCACCACAATGAAGGACATGTTGTGGTCTTCCAGTTCGTTAACGAGTGATTCGACCATTGTGTTGTAGCCGCATATAATTATGTGGTTTTCAAGTTTTTTCGGAGCCATGGTGGGCAGTCCTCCCCTCATCTGTTTATCAATCCACGGCATTACTACAAATGGGAAGAGCAGTGCAAAAAACAGTACGACTCCGGATAGTGACACAACGATGCTGAATATCATTCCAACCGGTGAAGTCATGACCACATCCCCATAGCCAACCGTGGTCATGGTGCATGTCACAAAATATATACACTCAATAATGCTGAGCGATTCTCCCTCATAATTTAATTTGATGAACATTGCAATATAGCTGTACAGCAAAACCATCATCAAAAAGAGGAGAATATAGTTGTATATGCTCCAGCCGGATTTTTTTTTAATCATACATATTCATCACATGAATTGGTATCTAAGATGATAAATATTATTTATTGTTTTGCAGTGAACATTTCAATAAGTTTAATGTACTGCCCTGTACTATGAGCAATGATGCTCGTATTATCCGGTGGGACCGGAACACCAAAACTACTGGGCGGTCTTCGGCAGCTTGTACCTGATGAAGATATTACTGTTGTGGTTAACAC
>DUIM01000143.1:895-1636 GCA_013330355.1 Methanosarcinales archaeon | reverse complement strand
TCGCACAGGATACGTACCTTACCCATGAAGCTCTGGCCTTGGCCGGACACGATGAGGTGTTGAGGCTGGGGGATCGGGACAGGGGCACTCATATCATGCGCTCGGAGTTTATCAGGCAGGGTGCTTCCCTGACAGAGGCTGTGGGCAGGACCGCACGTATGCTGGGAGCGGGGGCAAATATCCTGCCCATGTGTGATGAACCGGTATCGTCCATTATTACTACTGATGGCGGTAAGGTGCATTTCCAGGATTTCTGGGTGGGGCAGCAGGGCAAACCCGGAGTGCTGGGTGTTGAGTATCAGGGAGCAGATAATACTACAATTACAGATGCTATCCGGCAGGCGGTGGAGCGGGAGGATAATATCATTATCGGCCCCAGCAATCCCATTACAAGTATAGGGCCTATCCTTGCAGTGAATGGCATGCCAGAACTTATAGGTAGCAAACATGTGGTGGCGGTCAGTCCAATCATCGGGTGCGAACCTGTGAGCGGGCCTGCCGGTAAGTTGATGAGCGCCTGCGGGTGTGAGGTGTCGTCCAGGGGTGTGGCGCAGTGCTACGAGGGGCTGCTGGATGTGTTTGTGGTGGATGAGCGGGATGGGTTGGGGATACGGGATGCGGGGGATATGGGTGTGGCTGTGGTGAGTGCGGATACTATGATGACCTCGCAGGGGAAGAGTAAGGCACTGGCGGGAGTGGTGATGGGGGAGATGGTTTAGCGGGTAATGCGGGGCTTTTGGT
>DUIM01000143.1:0-503 GCA_013330355.1 Methanosarcinales archaeon | reverse complement strand
GCTAATGTTTCCATTAGACTCGATAAAAAGATGGATTTTTATCTGGTATACTTGATGATTATTGTTGAGTGGGGAATTTTCAGGGAACTCAGTTGTTGTAAGAAATCCTTTCTCTACAAGCGCGGTTCATCCGCGGTTAACAAAACTGATTAATAAGTGTAACCGGAAAATAATAAAAAGTCTCCAATTTCATAATCCTATAGTGACATCCTAAAGTACCCGAACCCGTTTTACAATCCAGCCAGTTCTTTTATCTTTTCGATAACCAGCAAGGCATCTTCACGCTTAACATCCACTTCATTGTGGACAAGATAGTCAATGAAACTATCCTGCTCATTTTCAGGAATAAGGCCCTGGCCCACACTGTTCCTCACCATAGCTGCATAGGTCCTGTCAGGATAATACATCGACTTAGCCGCCTTAAACAGCATATCACTCTGGTGCTGATCTATCATCCCTTCATCCACAGCATGTTCAAGGGTTGTCCTGATATTGACCAGCGG
>DUIM01000124.1 GCA_013330355.1 Methanosarcinales archaeon | reverse complement strand
ACTATCACCAGGTACATAAAGGACAGTAACTTATATTAAATTTATCTGTTTATTTTTTTAAAAATAAACTTATATATCAACATATATACATCTATGCGTATATATTGTAGATTCCACAGATGAATACCAAATCCAGATCTTCTGATCGTGTTTAAAGATCGACTGAATCTTTGCATCTATAAGACTAAATCTTCTTTTTCAATATGGTTGCTTATCTATAGTTTATCTTGATACTGCCGAGGCTGGTGTTTTATTTTTGATTGTATCGAACATCCTGTTATTTTTTAGTCAGGCTAAATGGATATCTCACATCACTTCATTAGTCATCGGTTAAGGAGTTTGACTGGCTCGATATGTATTGTTTTCCAAAGAACCAATGATTTTATATAATTAACCAATTTAGTTTGAATAGAACACGGATTAGACGGATTTTCATGGATTTATTTTCGTATCCGTGCACATCCGTGTCATCAGTACAATCCGTGTTCTATCACAATATTACTCTTAACCGATGACACATGGAGTGAGGGTAATAATCAATAAAGAAATGTTTTTTATCTCGCCCCCCAATGTCTACCTATGCTTACCACTGAAGAACTCTCAGGCATTGTCGAGGTCATGGTTGTAGTATCCGAGGAAGAGATAATCGACATCGCCCAGGAACTGGCATATTTACGGGACGATGAGAGTCCTGACCCGGAAGACCTCATGCAACTAATCACATCGGCAATGAAGATACACTGGCTTGAACCCATCCCCTCCACAGCAGTACTTAACAGTCCACAAAGTTCAATATTATATATAGCTGGCTCCGCTTCATTTGGCACAGTGCCGCCTGAACTGAGCGAGATCATGGATACAATTGAATTTGAGGGATGCAGGTCCTTTGACTGGGATGTGGTCACTTCAAATATTATTCCTGACATGTCACGTAAACTGGACCGTTTGGAAGCACTGGTGAAGGACGCTGCCGACGGGGCCGTTGTGATCGAAAAACCAGAAACCGAATACAGTGAGCTGTTCAACCTTTACTATGATTATGATTTCTGGCTGCCCGATGGTCTACCCGGAATCGGTTTGATACTTGAGGACATTAGCCAGCGACTGAAAGAAATAAAAGAAGCAGATTAACAACATACTGAGGAACATATCTATGCCACAAAGAAATATTCGCTACCAGTTAGGTAATCATGCCATTGCACAGGCATTAAAGAATAGCGGGGTGGACCTTGTATCAGGTTATCCGGGCACCCCCTCATCTGAGATAATCGAGGCCCTGGCCCTGTTGAAACCGGATTGTCATGTGGAATGGTCTGTGAATGAAAAAGTGGCGCTGGAAGTGGCCATCGGTGCCTCATGGTCAGGGGGACGCAGCGCAGCTACTATGAAACATGTAGGTCTTAACGTGGCCTCGGACCCGTTCATGACCCTTGCATATGCAGGCGTTAAAGGCGGGCTGGTCATAATCTCTGCCGATGATCCCGGATGCCATTCGTCCCAGAACGAGCAGGATAACAGGCGGTATGCACAATTTGCCCGTATACCCTGCCTGGACCCGGCCACGCCGCAGGAAGCCTGTGATATGGTGTCCTATGCTTTTAATTTCTCAGAAAAGTATGAGATGCCAGTGATACTTCGCCCCACCACCAGGGTGTGTCACGGTAAATCCGACATTAGAATGCCTGGAACTGAAACACCAGACAAAAAGATTGGTTTTGAAAAGAGACCGCAGCAATGGGTAATGCTTCCTCCCCATGCCAGGGTGCGCCATAATGTGCTTATGGAAAAACAAGATATTATGTCTGAGGCACTTGGATCTTCAAAATGGAACCAACTGGATATTGTTAAGGGCACTGAACTGGGGATTATTGCATCGGGTGTAGCATCTATTTACGCAAGGGAAGCCGTGGACCGACTCGGCATAAAGGCATCCTTTTTGAAAATATCCACTTATCCGGTGCCCCTTAACCTGATCGAACAATTACTGGACTCAGTGGGAGAACTGCCGGACCCGCTGGGACAGGTACTGGTGATAGAGGAGCTTGAACCTGTTGTGGAAGAGGCTGTGCGGTCGATATCGGGTACAAGGAATGTGGAAGTACATGGAAAAGACATGGTTCCAAGGAGCGGGGAACTGAATGTATCAATCGTGGAAGCTGCCATCTCAAAGGTTGCCGGTATTGACCATACTCCCCACGTACCTGAAGAATTGTCAGTTGAACTGCCGAACCGTCCACCTGTCATGTGTCCGGGCTGCCCGCACAGGGCCACTTATTATTCTATGAAGAAAGCCTTTGGCAATTCGGCAGTATTCCCTGGCGATATCGGATGCTATACCCTTGGTATCCAGATGGGGACAATGGATACCTGCCTGTGCATGGGTGCCAGTATCACCACGGCTTGTGGCATATACCATGCAGGTGAGACCGAACCGATCTGCTGTTCAATCGGCGACTCCACCTTTTTGCATACCGGCATTCCCGGGCTGTTGAATGCTGTGTACAATGGTGCGGATATCACAGTCACGATCCTGGATAACAGGACCACTGCTATGACCGGGCACCAGCCCAATCCTGGCACAGGATTGAACGTACTGGGCGATGCTACGTTCATGGCCTCACTGGAAGATATTTCAAAGTCGTGCGGTGTAGAGTTTGTTGAGGCGACCGACCCCTTTGACGTTAAAGAAACGATCGATGTATTCAAACAGGCCAGGGAACATAAAGGGACGGCAGTGGTCATTTCAAGGCAGGAATGCATCATCACGGCCCGCAGGCGTGGAATAAGGCTCACACCTTTTACAGTCGACCCTGACGAATGCCAGGGCTGCAAGGCATGTATCAGGTTCGGGTGTCCTGCGTCTTCGTTCATCGAATCCACAGAGGAAGGGGAAAAGGGGAAGGCTCTCATCGGTGAACTTTGTGTGGGCTGCGGGGTATGTGCCCAGGTCTGCCCGTTCGATGCTATTAAGGAGGTCTCCAAATGACAGAATTTGACCTGGTCATCGTGGGTGTTGGCGGGCAGGGTGCCATACTGGCTTCCGATATTGTGGGCATGGCAGCAGTGAATGAGGGGTTGCCTGTACAGGCTTCTGAGACACATGGCATGGCACAGCGCGGCGGTTCGGTCATCAACCATGTGAGGCTGGATTGCAGGTATGGCTCACTGATACCTGCGGGCAGGGCCGATGCTGTACTTGGCCTGGAACCGGCAGAGGGACTAAGAGCCAT
>DUIM01000173.1:9215-12921 GCA_013330355.1 Methanosarcinales archaeon | reverse complement strand
CGGTAAATTCCTTGATTACTTCATGATCAAAAAAGTGATGGGCAGTAAAGAGCTTATGAAAACTGTCGGAAGGGTTATGCGGAAATTTGTGAAATGGATGAATGAAAAAGGATATATGCTGGAAGATGAATTTGAGATTACTGCTAAGATAGTTGATGAGTTCAAAGATGAACTGCCAAAGGTGAAAGAACTATCCGGTTTGATATATGATTATACCAGAATAATGAAATTGATGATTTCACCGAAATTGTGGATGGATATTTCAGGGTAACAAAGATCGAACCCCGTAAATTATGGCTTGAGGGGTACATGGGGATTAAAGGAACGGTAAGTCCTGTTTCAGTTTCGACTGGGATAAGTTCAATGTGTAAAGTAGGGTGGGTAATTAATCTTGAGCTGGGCAAAAGCTGGAAGATGCTGGAATGCGGCAATGTTTATCCAAGGTAGGAAATAATGATAAATTTAGCACCTGAATTTGAGGAAGGATTTAAATGAGCAAGAAAAAAACTGGAGTAAAAGAAAGAAAAAAAAGCAAAAAAAAGGGAAATAAGAAAGGGATTGAGAATACAGATGCCTGGAATAGTGCAGATTGGGATTATTCGCAAATGATAGCCACGGATATGATGCCCCTTCTAAGTGCTCCTTTGGTCGGGCAGGAGAGAATAGATTATTTAAGTGATATCCTTGAGGGTTGTCCTGAGTATTATCCCGCATTGATCGAATTAGGGTACAGGTATATGCAGGAGGGTAAGGATAAAGATGGAAAAGCATCCATAGACAAAGGGCTGCAGTCCGTAAATACGCATTTTTCGAAGGAAAATTTAATAGAAACCTATTATGAAATTTGCGAGTTTTTTGAAAAACATTTCCGGTTTGAAGTGGCAATTGAATATTATAACCAGCTTATGGAGATCGAAAGCGATAAAGCGAAAGTGTACGATTATATCAGCTATTGTTATTACTATCCGGGCAACATAAAGAAAGCTTTTGAGACCCAACAAAAAGCATTAGAGTTAAATGATTCTAACGCTAAATTTTACTGTAATATGGGCTGGATCGAGATGGTCCGTGGTAATCTGGATACTGCAAAAACCATGCTTGATAAATCACTCGAATTAGATCCGGAAGACGAAGTCACGGTTAACAATTACAAGGCATTAAAACTAATGCTTAAGAACAAGTTGAAGAATTGGGAAGAGTATCTTCTCAGAGAAACAGATTATGATTATCTTGAAAAATTACAGGATGAAGATGATTTCGGAAAAAATAGTCTACAAATCCAGATTTATAATCGTGATAAAATCGAGGCGTTCAAATATGATCTTACACGGAATTCCAAGTATACTCATGCTGAGAAATATGATATATTATTCTCACTTAATTACATATTGGATCTTATTTGGGAATCGTACGAAAGTGACTATTTTCACTACGATGATATATCCACTGTAGAAGTATATTTTGAACCCATCATACATAAATTCATATTGAAAACAAAGGATATTGATGATGAAATATTTAATGATGTGTATACAGCCATATTGGAGTTCTATAAATATCTGGAAAAACGTAAAGTGGTATCAGGATACAGATCACTAAAGAAGGAAATGCTGAAGTTAAAACCTGAGCTTATGGAAAAGATGTTAAGATATAATGAAATACGTCATAATAATGAGTATTCAGAAGAAGAGAAAGATGAGATACGTGAGGAATTATTCGATGGCGACGCATTCTTACCTATTTTTTAGGACATTCTCCAGGTATTTATGAATAAAGGAAATTGATGTGAATTAGTACATCCTGCGTTACCTTGGTTTGTGAATGCTCTTTGCATCTTCGGTGATCAGACAGAATTGTCAGAAAGGGTTATTGCAAATGAAAAAATCTATGTTGTACGTAGCTGGGTACCGATTATACTGTCAAGTAGCCGGATGAACTCAGATTTTGCTTCTTTCGGGATGGTGGCCCCTGCGGCAATATCATGTCCGCCTCCCATTCCATTTACTGACCCGGCAGCACTGCTCATGGCCGCAGAAAGGTTCAGGCCCCTGTGCACAAGATCATAGTTTCCCCTGCCTGAAACCTTCACGCCATCTTCACCATCAGCAAATGCTATTATGGGCAGTTTCCTGTTACCAACAACACTTACGCTCATTCCTGCTACTATACCAACAATAGTATCCTTGATCTTATGGCCCGCATCAAAATACTGCAGGTTTTCAAGTGTTATCACACCCCGCTCTTTCACCAGGTTGATCCCTTCAACAAGATTGCGTCTATGCTCTGCCAGAAGCTGCAAGGCATTCTCGTATTCTTTATCCCTGTCCCCCCGGCATACGGCAAGGCCGGTCATGGCCCGGTCATACCTGGCCGTTGCATTGAGCAGTGTCGAATATTCGGAAGCATCCCTGGTTTCGGTACCTTCGCGCTCACGTAAAAGGGTATATACCTCCCCCACCAGCCTTTCGATCTTATTTACAGCAATTCCTGCACCCATACAGTACTGTATCAGACCGGATATCACCCTCTGCTTCTCATCCTGTTCCAGATCTATCCACTTAAACCACTTCTCGCCCTGGAAACGCAAGCCCATATTCTTTAGAAATCCGATACATGCCTCCTCATTCCCTGATAGGCCGGGAAGATAGGGGTCTGAAGAGTATTGCAGCATCTTAAAGACCGGTCTGGTCTGTTTTCCAAACATTGTCAGGTCGCGCTGGCAGTGTATGGCTCCATTTTCCCTGCCAAGCCTCACAATCTGTCGGTTTATTCCTACCAACTTACCTTGCTTGACATGCTGCAGGTCCCCGACAGCACCCACCACAGCCAGGTCCGCCAGATCGTCATTACGGCCCATAGCCCGTGCCAGCAAAAACGTTACTCCTGAACCGCTGATCTCGTATGCACCATTGATATTGAACACATGTGGGTTAAGATGAAAAGGACCATCGCCTGAAGGTATATGGTGGTCAGATACCACAGCATTGAGACCCAGGCCGTTGATCTGTTCAAGCATACCACTGCCCAGGTCAGTAAATACCGTTATGGAAGGGTTAGTATCAGCAATCTGTCCGAGGATGGATTCATCAAGCTGACGTACAAAATCCACTGTATAGTCCTTACCAGAGCGCTCAAGGGCAGTGCACATAATGGCAGCAGATGTCAATCCGTCAGCATCGATGTGGGATACTACATGTATGTCATTCTCTTTTAATATGGCAGCAGCACACTGCCCGGCCCGTGTTTCCAATCTGTGCATACTTTACAGTTCGTTAGTGGAAGATATTTTCATGTCTGCCGGTACCTTGGTAACATTCCCTATCTTGGCACCGATGATCTCCCTGACATCCTTTTCAGCAGCAATATCTACCAGGCGTTGTGTCACTACACCATCAAATATCACACTTTTAACGTTGCTGTCCACGTCTTTCATAGAGTTTGCCAGGTCCCTGACCATGACTTCCTTGATCACAGCCTTATTCTCATCCAGGAACCGACCGCTAAGGGTACCGTTTAGTTCATTCATTTGTTCCTTAAACTCACCTGAATCTGTAGACTGGGGCTTTACAGGTCTTCGACGCTGCCGCTCCACACCACGTGACTTTACAGCAGGTTTGACTATCCTTGGCCTGATGTCCCTGCGCTTTGGATGAGATGAAGTCCTGGCCTTTCGCCCACCGATCTGGTACAGATCCATGGCCTGTTC
>DUIM01000173.1:0-8827 GCA_013330355.1 Methanosarcinales archaeon | reverse complement strand
GCTCTTGCTATGAAGTCAATTTCAGCAACCTGGAGCAGTTCCTTGATGATCAGTTCACCGCCACGGTCACCATCCGTGAATGCAGTGACTTTCTTATTCTTGCATATGTCTACGACTGCCTGGGGCACATTTGTACCACCCACTGCAACTGAATTCTTAATACCGTATCGCAACAGGTTCAGCACATCAGCCCGTCCTTCTACCACAATAATGGCATCCGAATCCATAACATTTGGGCCGCAGGGGATATTGTCTTTACCTAAAAAGACCATTTCCTTGACCCTTACCGCCTGTTTCACCTCATCAGTGATCTCCTGGCTTTCAGGGATATTCTCGTCGAACATCTCTGTGAGGATGTGCTTGGCCCTGCTTACTATATGTTGTCGTTTTGATGCACGTATATCCTCGATCTTTGTTATTTCTATATTTGCAATACAAGGCCCGATCCTGTCGATGGTTTCCAGGGAAGCTGCCAGGACAGCGGTCTCGGTCTTATCAAGACTTGATGGGATATCAATGGTACCATTTGATTTACCGCTGGTTGATTTTATGTTTACCTCGATCCTGCCGATCCGTCCGGTTTTCTGGAGTTCCCTCAGATCAAGGTCATTGCCTAATAGTCCTTCTGTCTGCCCGAATATTGCACCAACAACATCAGGCCGTTCCACTATTCCGTCTGCTTTTATTTTGGAATGAATTATATATTTGGTAGTGTCTGTATCTTGCATAACGTATACCTCTAAGTATGTGTAAAAAATAGGTGAGAAAAATCCAATCCAGTCAAGACATGGATAAATAATAAATTAATTAGAAATATCTACAATTAAATAATTTCACTAATACTTATACCAGTACACCTCCAATATCTGGAAATACTGATATGAATTATTTATCAGTTACATATTATTCTTGATACTTCGATTTTATTATCTTTATGTGCAAGGGCTCTGGAAACCTATTCATATTGCCCATCAGTCCCTTTTCTCTCCCGGATGCCCGATATTGATCAGGGCACTCGATTGCTTCCATGTAGTTAATTATTGGAATGTCGAAATTTCTATCTACTTAATTATCACAGATTTTCTATATTATAATCATATATTATTGTATATTTTAGTAATATATATAATATAATATGTCTTGTGTGGTAACATTTCTTATATCAACACACATCCATAGTATTACATATTATCTAATAAATGTTATAAATTAATATTTATATATATTATCTTACATTTATCGTATTATATTATAGCCATATATTACTTATTAATGTTGTCATATATTTGAGTATATCATATATTCCTTAATGAATGAAACACATTGCATCAATTAATCAGATCAATGTAATCTTCATGCCTCTATCTTTGTGGAAAATACATAATAAACTTATGGTATGCAAATTGAGAATGTCACGTAAATTCATATACAATTAAAAGTGCTTCAAATCAGATGCCAGATTTGAAATGTGGGTATCCAGGCTCTCAATATCCTTAATCCTTTTTTTCACGAGGTTTTTGATCTTCCTGCGAATATCCATATTCACAGCCGTACTGGTGCTTCTCAAGTAACCTTCCATGAGGGCAGCCAGTTTATCACCATTTTCATCCCAATCGGTGAGTACGATCACGTTATTGTATTCCCTGGCTACTTCTTCACAAAACACAAGAATTGACTTTTTTGTACCCAACATGATAGCACCGGTGATTCCCAATGCCCTCAGGGCCTTCCTGTCCCTTTTTCCTTCCACTATAATGAGGGACCCCTTATCCGACATCTGTTGAAGTTCAAGGATCAGTTCTTCCAGTTTTTCAAGCCTTTCAGGATCATTCAAAAGAGCCACCACAAAACATGACGTTTCGAACTGTTTTAAACTTAATCTATCAAGGATTCCATCAGGTTATTGACCTGTTCCAAATTCATTTCCCTAATGCAGACTGTTTTTTTATGAGCGGTATGTCCTGAAATAATGGTAACATCATTTTCTTTAATCCCCAGTATCCCTGAAAGTTCCCGTATCAACTGCTGGTTTGCCTTACCTTTTTGCGCTTCCCTGGTAAGCCTGACCTCGATACGTTTTCTCCATGGATTGTAACCACTGGGAACTTTTACGGTCTTAGTACCGGGTGTAACTTCAATATCGATGAGTACCCCATCGCGCCCCTCTCTTACAGCATCTTTTACAGACATGATCCATTTACGGCTATATTTCGGATGAACGTTTATTTCTTTCACGAAATATGACCAAATTTACCAGCGGCTCACCATTTTCATCCATCATTGAATTGAGAGTGACCTCTACCGGGAATGCCGTCCCGTCTTTCTTCCTTCCAAGTATCAGGCCGTTCCAGTAACCATATTTTTTCATAGAAGGGACTACATTTTCAGTAAAGTTGGACATATCTTCCTCTGCATAGAATATGCCTGCATGCTGTCCAATTAATTCCATTCTACTATATCCGAACATTTTTGCGCCCGCTTCATTAATGAATGTAATATTATTTTCAGCATCCGAGACATCAATACCATCCGAGGTAAGATTGAGGGCTTTATTAAATATCAATATGTTCTGTTCTGCCTTTAACCGTCTATCAATATTCCTTGCAATACCATGAACTGCCACAGGCGTGCCGTCTTTCATTATTGGCCGGATATTGAATTCAATGAATAATCGGGCCCCATTAGTCCTTATCACTTCCAGTATTACCGGAAATCGTATATTTTCGCCTTGAGTAATAAGTCTCATTATGTATTGTGCAACTTCCAGGCTTTCTGCTGTAAGGAAATCCCTCATATTTGATCGTAAGATATCTTTTTTATCTAAAAGTAAAATATCCAGTCCTGCCTTGTTTATAGAAAGCATATTGCATTCCATGTCATGAGTATAAATTATGTCCGCCGCATTATCAAAAAGGTCATGATATACTTTATGGGATTTGTGTAACTGTTCAATTATATTGGCTTGCTTAATGGAATTACCCAACTGCCTGCCAATAATTGAAAATAATCTTTTTTCTGTTTCTGTGAATTCATGTATACCAGGATAACTTATCATTAATATTCCAGTAATGGAATTCTCATTGATCAGGGGAATACCTGCAAACGAATGGATCCCTTCATTTATTGCCAACTTTTTTCTTCCGGTGTCTGCGTAATGAACAGGGTCAAGCACATCCGGGATTACCACTACCCTCCCTTCATCCATTACAGGTAGCAGCCCCTTCCATTCCCTGGTAATTTCACTATGTTTTTGTAAAAATTCTTCAGAAACATTGGAATGTACTGTCAACATATAGTTCCCTGTCTCTATATTAAGAATGTATATGCCGCCGGACTCCATTAAAGTGATTTCCAGTACTTTATCGAGTAATTTTGAAAGGGTTTTTTCAAAGGGATTTTTCTTGGAAACAATTAAAGAAATTTGGTTAAATAATTCCAGTATTTCAAATGCATTGCTTTTCTCCTGATAAAGGAAATTGCCAGGCTGGTGATTTTCAAAAAACCCGTGAATTGAGACCAGTTTTCCTACATCGTCATGGATTGGAAATAATGTATGTGAAAAGGTAATTCCTTCCTGGCCCGTAAGGTTGTACTCGATTTTTGAAGAGATGTCTTCATTTATTACAGATTGGAAATTCTCCCTTACTTTATCCCTGTCCTTACTATGGACCCATTGTAAAGTTGAAAAATCTATCATGTCCAGACATTCATCAGGTCGTACATTGAAAATATTTTCACACGATTTATCAATATACATCAATTTACCGTTTTTATATAAAAGAAAATGAGTGCCTTTTGAAATGTTGGGTATGCCATGTCTACTTATGTTCATTGATGTCCATGCCTGGTTGGTAGATGACATATGTAATATGTTCTATTATTGCCTATTTAACAATAGCGTATGACAGTGTAAAGTATTCACAAAAACTTACATCAAGCATCAACTCCAATCAACACACCAATGACCACACCCCCCAGCCCCCCAAAAATCGAACAAAATACAGGCATAACAGTATACGCCACCACCACACCCGGCACTGGCGGAACCATAAGACAGGTCCCGGAAGATTTCATAGTACAAGAGCTTACCAACCGTGAAGAACAAGACTTAGGCAAATACCTCATCTGCACCCTCGAAAAAAAAAACTGGGACACCCACCACCTGGTACGGGACATCTCCCGCATACTCCACATCAGCCAGCAGCGCATAGGCTGGGCAGGCACCAAGGACAAACAGGCCCTGACCACCCAGAAGATCAGCATATATGACATGGACCCCGGGGAACTTGAGCGTATAAGGTTAAGGGATGTTACCATTACTGCCATGGGCCGTTCTAATAAGAAAGTGAGCCTGGGAGACCTGTGGGGAAATAGATTCAAGATCATAGTGCGCCAGATAGCGCAGCCGGTGGACGAGGTGGACGCTATGGTGGGCCTTACCACATCACAGACCAAAGCCATGGGCGGCGTTCCAAACTTTTTCGGCATCCAGCGATTCGGCATCCAGCGCCCCATAACCCACATTGTGGGCCGCAAACTTGTGGAAGGTGACATTGAGGGGGCAGCCCTTGAGTACATAGCCCGCCCATATCCCGGTGAGTCAGAAAAAGCCAGACAGGCCCGGCAGTATGTGCTGGATACACTTGACTTCAAGGGCGGACTTGGGAAGTTCCCCCTGTACCTCAGGTATGAGCGCGCAATGATGAGCAAGCTGGTAGAAAAACCAGGGGACTACGCAGGTGCTTTCATTGCGCTGTCCCCAAATCTTAGGAAAATGTTCGTGCATGCATACCAGTCATACCTGTTCAATCTCATACTCAGCCGTCGTCTGGAAAGGGGCCTGCCCATCAACAAGGCGTTTCCAGGGGATATCGTCTGTTTCAAGAATGCGGCTGGGCTTCCTGACCCGACAAGGATACAGAATGTAGACGAGGATACACTGGATGGCATCAATAACCTGCTGCAAAGAGGTCGTGCGTTTGTGACCGGACCTATTATTGGGTATGAAACGCCTATGTCAGGAGGACTGTTCCGTGAGATTGAGCAGGCAGTAATAGAAGAGGAACAGGTGGATACTGAAGGATTCAGGATACCCGCAGTGCCTGGACTTGCCAGTAAAGGACTGCGCCGTGAGATTGTCATTCCGGTAAACCTGGAATGTAAAGTGACAGAAGACAAATTGAACAAGGAATTTACGGCAGTGGAACTGGAATTTGACCTGCCAAGGGGAGCATATGCCACAACAGTGCTGCGTGAATATATGAAGAGCGACCCGGCTACAAACCAATTCCAAAAGGGATAATAACGGGTAATAAATATATATGGTGTGAAAGCTTAATAAATAGTAAGTAAATTTTCAAAATCATTACATACATTACTATTATAACATTAATATGCTAGTATAACATTAGTAAATAAAATATATATTGAAACTCAAATGATGGCAATACAAAAATAATATTTGCAATTGTTTACAACTTACTTATGGAGAATAAAATATGGATGGCTATTTTCTGGGTTTAGATAAATTAGATGAAAATATCAAGGGTATCAGGGCCGGTTCGAATATCATGCTGTTAGGGCCGCCTATGAGCGGAAAAGAGACCATCATCAATAAAATTGTTTTTAGTGGGTTAAAGGATGGGGAAGCAGCCGTAATAGTCACTACCCGTGAACCAGGGGAAAGCGTGCTACAATGGTTCGAATACAATAATCTGGAAATACCATCTGAACACATTGGCATTGTGGATTGTGTCACCAAGACCCTGGGTGTGCCCACAGCCGATACTTTTAACATCAAGAGGGCATCCAGTCCGGTCGACCTGACAGGTATCGGGGTTAAGATCAGTCAGTTCCTTGAGGAATTCTGGATGAAAAAGAATATCCGCAAGACCAGGTTGTGTATCAATTCACTTTCTACAATGCTGATGTACTCCAACATCCAGACCGTGTTTAGGTTCCTGCATGTATTTACAGGCAGGGTAAAGGCTGCTGGAGCCATTGGAATTTATCTGGTTGAAGATGGTATGCACGACGACCAGGCCATCGCCACTTTGAAGCAGCTTTTTGATGGTGTTATTGAAGTAAAACAGGAGAATGATGACCATTTTATCAGGGTTGTGGGAATGGGGAAAAAACCGTCACCCTGGTACAAATATTCTATCGATGGAGCTGATCTGGTCTTAATTGGCGGTGATTAGGTTGGTGGAAACAGGTATACCCGGACCGGATGAATTTCAGGGAGATGATATTCCTATTGGTAAATCCATGGTCTACTTTAATATACCAGAAGATGTACCTATAATCCCGGTAATAGCTACAGAGAAGAATGTAGTTTTTAAAGCTTTTGAACTGCTGGTAGAAAAAAATAACTGGAGATGCATAAGGAATGGACTCGACTTTGGAGGCATTGGATAATGTGTTTACTTACTTGAAAAGAGTAGGCGGAGTTAAAGCCAGTGCCGCTGCCAGCAGGGACGGGCTTCGCATGAAGGCATTGAATTATGCCTATGGGGCAATATGCACAGACTTTTGCGGTAATGTCGACTACCATGCCGGGTGCAACAGAAACTGTTACTACCGAGTTAGGTAAAGGTATTCCGGAAAGGGTGATCGTGGAATCAGAACATGGAAAGTTATTTTTATTGTGGTTTGGATGAAAATGGATATATTTAACCTAAAACGTGATGCAGCCCACTTAACACCTTTATTAAACATAGGAAAAAACGGTGTTAGTGATTCGCTGATCGAGGAACTGCTCAGACAGCTAAAACAAAATAAACTGGTAAAGGTAAAGATATTAAAATCGGCACTGGAAGATATGGACCGCAAGGCCATTGCCGAGGAACTTGCAAAACGTACCGGATCCCAGCTTATCGAAATCAGAGGAAGTAGTGCAGTATTATATCGCAAATAGAACAGGCTCTATTTATCATAGATTCACGATATCGCGAGATCTTATTGTATATGTCACCAAGAGTATTGATGAACAAGGATTTGAACGTTAGATATGAACCTGGGAAAAACTGCCGCCTGGAAAGTATCTCATTCAGGACCGGTCCATTACCAGCCAATACCCGCTAATTGAATCGAAAAAAAAGGAAAGGTGAGACCCAGGGGTCTCACTTGACTATATCGTGCAGATTAAATTTATGGGGTCCCAGTTTACCGCCGAAATTACCGGCAGTTATTTTCTTCATGCCTGGTATCTGTACCGCAGCTTTAATGCCTGCCAGCATTGCCTCTGAGATTACTTTCGTATCCAGTCCGTTGATGACAATCTCATAGATGCCGTTCACATCAGCAGGTACATTGCTACCTTCTACTTTATCCTTGACACTGGGCGAGAACTTCTCATTTGAAGTGGCCTTCATGAATGAGTAATTATTTGCACCGACCTTTGAACCGCTGGCAACAATGCCGCCGGGGAAGGGTGTAATTACGCCTTCAACTTCAGCGATAGCATCCACTGCCACTTCGGCTGCGGCCAGGGCAGCCATCTGGTTATCTGCCAGCATAAAGAAATTACCACCGGCAATGCCCTCCACGGCACCGATACTGTGCTCTGTGATAAAATCACCTTCCATCATCGGAACAGCGTATGATTTCCTGCCACCCACATCGAGTTCGGACTCTATTCCGTCCCCGAAGAATTTGAGCTTAAAGCCTGTATCAAATTGCTTCTCGGCATCTGGCAGCCCATTGAACATATGGGCAGTAGGTGCTGTAAGTACGCACTGTCCAAGCCTGTTCAGTAGTTGTTCATCCATGGCCTTGTACCCGAAAGTACATATCTGTATGTACACACCAGGTCTGCCGTCAGGGGTTTCATCCCCGCCAACAACTTTCTCGATCCCTGCTTCTGCCGGGCATGCGATCACTGATGTGCCAAAACCTGTGGCTTCTCTGGCTGCCACAAGGGCCCATCGTTCTGTAGCTCCTGTTATCAAAACCCTTGCGATCTTTATAGGAAAAGCTTCTGCAAAAGTATCTTCGATTTCTATACCATTTAATTCCATATATATCCCTACTAGTAACTGATTTTACTAGTGCCTACATATACTCTTCGAAATCGTTCGGTTATGAATATTATTCAAATAGTTGAATAAAAAGCGTTTGAAGTCAGGTAATCAATTTCGTCCATCAAATATATGAGAATTCGACCGGTTAATATTTTATTGATTGTCATGCAGCAGACTATATTACAAGCAGATAATCACTAACATGAATTTTATTGTTGTTATGGTAGAAAAAAAAATATTACATTGCAGATACCGGACTTAGAAATGCTCTTCTTGGTGAAACCATGTTGGGGGATGAAGTATTTTCCAGGGATATAGAAGGTGCGGTTGCATCACATTTAATGGGCCAACAATCTAATGTTAACACCAGGCTATTTTATTGGAAAGACAAGTATGAAGTTGATTTCATCCATGGGAATATCCCCATAGAAGTAAAATTCAGGAATGAAGTAGCATTGAAGGAACTAAAAGGTGTTATAAGATTTATGGAACGGTTTAAACCGAAATATGGGATTGTAATAACAAAGGACCTGTTAAAAATGCAGGATAATATATTTTTCATTCCGGCATGGCTGTTCCTGGTTATTTTTGGGTAAGTTCAAAAAGTATAAAAATATTTGGCCATTAGCATGACTGTTAAAGAGCTTACTGTTGAAATAATCCGAAGCGCCCGGGGTTTTCTGATCTGCCCGGGTATGGAAAATAGAAATGGGTCTGATAAGTGAGGCTGACCATCTTTGATGGGTTGTCATCAAAACATTGAATAGTCAACCGGACAAATCAAGTGATAACTATGAACAACCACC
>DUIM01000032.1 GCA_013330355.1 Methanosarcinales archaeon | reverse complement strand
ATGAAGAATCAACATCTGTGGCAGAAATCGTGATGTTTGCAATCCCGTCACTATACTGCACAGTTTGTTCTGTTACATCTACGGAAATCACCGGCGCATCGTTCACAGCCGTAACATCGATGGTTACAGTGGCGGTATCGCACAATCCCTCCGTATCGCAGATCTCGTAGATGAAGCTGTCAGGACCGTTGTAGTCAGGATCAGGCGTGTACGCGAACGTGCCGTTATTGGGATTGGTAAGCGTACCAGAGGTTGGTCCGGAACAGACGTTACAGACGGTATTTGCAGTTGTGGGATCTATGTTGCCGTCCACATCATTGTCATTGGCTGTAACATTAATGGTAACTGCTGCGTCTTCCAGCGTGGTGACGCCATCGTCCGTTGCAACCGGTGGCTCATTTTCTGATGGTATGCGTGTTAACCCAACATGAAGATCAGTAACTGCGGGAGGAATACCCACCACGATGCTATCGGCTGGATAATATCCAGCTGCCTCGACATGCACACGGTATGATCCTGCCAGGACATCCCATTGGTACTGTCCATCTGCGCCCGTTATAAGTGGGTTTTCGTCAGGTTGAGATATTGGAGGAACTTCACCCGTCGGCACGTTCACCCAGCCCCCTTCTCCATCCGACCACAGCAGCCAGACGGTGGCACCTGCTATGCGCTCACCGGTGTCTGTATCGTAGATGTAGCCTGCCGGGTCGATGTAAATATCGAAGGTTACGGTTTCTACATCGCAACCATGTATAGTATACGTTATCGTGGCGCGACCGTGTCTTGGATAGAATGTTGTGGTGTATGTCCAATCGGGCGGACCTCCCGCCATGCTACCAATTATATCAGGTCCACCGTCATTTACATGGATTCTTATATCAACGCCTGTTGCATCCTCACAACTGTGATATGAGAATGTTATTGGATCGTGCCAGTAAATCGAAGGTATGCCAGTGCCTCCATTATTTGGTTCAACGCCGACATCCGGCGGTAGACTTGAACCTGTAACTGTTGTCCGCGCATGTGCTTCGTTATCATCGTATCGAACTTCAAGATTCGAAGTGCTTATGCTTGCATCATTTTGGATTACAGTTCCGATCTGTACACCTTGCGGAATTCTAACTGATACAGTCTCGTAACCATGACCGCTTGGCGTCACACTTCCTATATTCCATTTTACTTTCCTTGTGTTTGAATCATAACTCCCACTATCTGAAGCTGATATGAATTCTACTTCAGCAGGTAAGGTATCTTCAAGCACAACGTTCTGAGCTGGCGTATCTCCGAAATTATGATAGTGCAGGGTATACGTCATCGCACTTCCGTGATCCTTACTTGCAGGAGCTTGTTTGGAGAGATACAGATTGGTGCCTGCAAACTGTGGGAACTTGAAGAGGATAGCCAGACCCGGATCAATGATCTGCTCGTTGAATGAATATTGTATACCATCGTCTCCAGCAGGACCTTCTATGCCAACTGTTGCAGATCCACCGTTGTCATAAGGTGGGTTATCTCCCGATACAGCGCCATACACATTTCCAAACTCAACATCCTTGTACTGGAATAGTATATTGTTGGAACCCTCGTAGAGTATTGCCTCGAAAGTAACACCAGAGTCTGAATTAGAATAGTGTTTGTTATCATACCATTCCACAACAAACATCCTGTTTGGCGCTGTTCCAAGTGTCTGGTAATATATTGTTCCAGCACCCCATGTGACAAGGTCATCCCAGAATGGTGCAACAAATCCATGTATGCCGGGCGTTTGCGTAATTGGCTCGTTTACATATTGCCGTGTGGTACCACCAGAGAATAGCAGACCATTGTTTGAAATGGCTAATTGACTATAATCGGTTCCATAGTAATTGAAAAAGAATCCGAGACCGATATCTTCTACCCAGCTATCATCAGAATCAGGTAAAACTTCTGTTCCAGTTCCAGAAATTTCGATCCAGTCGTATGTGGGACCTTCTGGTGCGTTGCTGTCGATGAAAGTGTAACCGAAATCATCGGGACCGCCAGACCTTCCTGAAGATAGAGGAATAACCCAAATTGGGTTTGTGTAGCATCGATAGATTTCACCACCTACAGAAGATGTGGCTTCTATTCGAATATAAGATGGCGAGGGGATTTTTTCTGATAAGTCCGAATATAGCTCAGCCCCGGAAAGGGTATTGGGTGTGAGGTGATATATTTCGTCTTCTTCATCGGTTTCACCGATAATACCTCGATGTACATAGATGTGATCGACATTTCCGAATTCAGGTGTCGACTCCCATTGTATGTTCAAACGAAGATCGTTTCCTGCAATCTCGTTGCCAATAATTGCCGCGTCACCATGCTCATTGGTTATGCTGAAGGTTACCAATGGGCCATCGGTCATTATGGAGTGACCGTTTTTGAGGGCGTTGAGGATCCCATCGTTGTCGAATGTCTCGGTGTAAACATAAGTCCTGACTTTTCCAAAGGCATTGTCAGTTTCTTCCACAACGGGCCAGACACCACCTGTGTGGTGGCTAAAGTCACCATGCGCATCACTTCCCCCTGCAATAAATACATCTTTGCGTTCTTTCTCCCTTAATAACCGTGTCCATTGTTTCAATCCATCGTCTCGTTGAATTTCCCAGTCATCATCTTGAGCATATTTTTCATTCCAAACCTGAAGACCATTATATCCGGTTAGATCATAGTCTTCTGTTATCCAAGGCACCCTACCTAAAAGCCATGCATCCATTCCACGATGTGCTTCGGGATGTGCTGCATAACAAACACCACCTTGAGAATTAACTATATCAATAACATCCTCAAGGTTCAATGTTTGTCCATCGGTATCAACAAGATCCTCATCAAATTGTCCGGGGATGAAATCTACACCTGTTCCAATGACATCCACAAAGTTTTCCATCCCTAATACCAGAAAGTGCACCACTCCCCTACTGGGGGGAACTATAGCAAGGGTTATTTCATGACCATAACACGATACCTCCTCCCCGAGTATAAGTTTGTACGAATCGGTGGTATAAGTGGTGATGTCATTTTTAAGTGCATTCCACTTGTGATTAGGGTCTGCTGTTTTACTATCTCTCACATCAAATGAATGATCTGTAATAGCGTTCCAGTCAAGCCCAATGGCTTTCCCAGCTTCTACTGTAGCATTTACCGGAAAACCAAATTCTACTGCATTATCAGTATAACTACTGTGATAATGTGTGTCACCAGGGTGCCAATTTGTTAAGGTGGGCAGAGTATCAGTTGCAATAGTCACATTAAAATGACTGTGCGCATCCCGATCCAGATCTATCAGCCCACCAACATCCCTAATTACTACATGGAGGCAAACATCTCCTGTTAAACCGTGTTCAGATGGATCCAAGTAAGTGATACCATACCAATCACCGGGGTAGTATAGATTATAGAACGACTCATCTACTATAACACCATGCCATTTCGTTTCAGTTTCTAAAAGTGTGTCATCCGCTTCATTATTATCTTTATCACAATCTCCATCCAAGTATATTTCGACATCTCCCAAATCGTAATCACCGCATATCGCATCTGCATCTTTAACCATAATTAGGATAGGTATCTTATCGGATTGCACTCGCCAAGGAGCATCAGCAATCACATCCTTACAGGGGGTATTGGCCCATGTTGGAACCACTGTGCTACTTGATGACAAGACTTCATATCCTCTGCCTTCGTCATCTATTTCCCAGATCGTTCTATGTCCATGTAACTGGACATATAGTTTATACTTTCCAGTTGAGACTGGAATGCTTATATCCTCTTGCTCAGTAATGTCAGCTTCCCAAAGCGTTACTTCAGTTTCATTTAATATTTTAACGACCGTTATATGCATTGGTTGGAATTCTGGAACATCTGTTTGAATAGTTAGTATATCTGGTGCTATGTCCAATATTAGTACTCCCTTGTTTTCAGCATCAGATGCTGACGCTGATATAGAGAAAATTCCAGCTATGCACACAACCAAAGTCAATACAATATAAAACTTTTTCATTCTTTTAGCACCTCCTTCACTTTGTTGATAACCATTATTCCTAAAAAGCCAATTCCAATCCCAATTAGAGGGGGCATTAATATTGCGACGAATAGTAGTATCAGGTATACTATCTGTAAGGACGGTGAGTATGACATAGCTGATACTAGTTCTAATACTGGAAGAAGTATTAATTGATGCGTTAGATACATGGGCAAAAAAATGACCTTCCACATAGTAGGTGTTTGTGCAAAAATATACTCCCATTTCGTCTCTGCAAACGCCATGCCCCAAAGAACAAAAATATAAACTATCCCATTAATTAACCCCCATATTCCTCCAACAATCGTGCCTCTTTTTACCCATTTATCCATAACACTAACCAATTTCTGTTTTGCTGGCATTCTATTTCCAAAAACGGAGTTATCCGATTTAATATGGTTCATAAGTCCTTCACCCCCCGAAAAACAGTATTAGCTTCCAATATCCATTGCCTCATGCCCTGGGTCATGCTGCCACCTCTGCTGCCTGTGCGCATCTGTAATCTGTGCATGGTGCCGCGTACGCGCCTGATACTACCAGCATCAAGAGCACGCCCGCGCTGAGAATTGTTCGCAAAACGATATGTATTTCGGTTGTGGGGTGACATCTTGTCATGATAATTGACTCCAATATGTTACATTAGTACACACAACCTACTCCTATAAAAGCCTTTCGCTCCCCTCAAATATCGCCATGCAGAACCGCCGTTCGACCATCCGGACACCGGCGAACCTGCGCGCATCAGATAACCCCCGTGGCAATTCCCCCTGCCACCGCCGCGTCTGCCCCCGGGTACCGCAGCAGCCCCAAGCGAAAAGCCACGACCCGGGTCGGCAGATACGCCGCCAAAACCCCCTCGCACCGGATGATACTTTACAACCTATCCCATTCCGTCAAAGAGACACTCCTCTTCAGAATGTGCTCTACCTCTTTAATGAGCATCTTAAGCTGAGGCACAGGATACTCCGGGTTGTTTGGAATGGTTAATGTATATGCGCCATATCGCATATAGAAGTGACGTCCACCGGGCTCAGGCGGACTGAAGCCCAGTCTTCCCAATTTCTGGTAGTGTACCAATCCGAGAT
>DUIM01000016.1 GCA_013330355.1 Methanosarcinales archaeon | reverse complement strand
GACAAACTCTATTTTAGGGTTCCTGAAAGCCCTTTCCTGGTTTATCTTTTCTGCCCTTAGTTCATCCCTGCGATGGATGACATATACCTTGTTGACCATTTTTGTAAGGAAGATGGCTTCAACAATGGCGCTGTCGCCACCGCCTACCAGCGCCACATCCTTGCCTGTAAAGAAAAAACCATCACACGTAGCACAGGTAGATACGCCCCTGCCTGTGAATTCGTCTTCGCCGGGTACTCCCAGTTTCTTTGGACTGGTGCCGGTGGCAACAATTACGGATTTGGTCTCAAACTCACCGTCAGAGGTCACAACTGTCTTGACGTCACCTCCGTCCTTGACCTGCCTGACATCGGTAAACTTTATTTCAAGGTCGAACTTCTTAGCATGTTCTTCCATCTTTTCCATCAGTTCCATGCCGCTAACCTCGGGAAAGCCCGGGTAGTTCTCAAGCATATGGGTCTTGATGATCTGTCCGCCCAATCCAACTTTCTCTATAAGCAGGGCATTCATCATTGCGCGTTTGGCATATATGCCTGCGGAAAGTCCGGCAGGACCGCCGCCGATTATGATTACATCATACACCATTGTTAACCATCCATTGTTATTTATCCGGAAATAATATCGAGTGGTCTATATTCCCTTTCCCTTCATTATACTTTTGTCAGGACTTTTCATTAAAACATGGAATGCAGTAACCCTTTCCATCCTTTTCCTTAATCCTTGTCTCCATCACAGGCTCCCCGCACCTGGAACATGGCACTGATTCATGTATCCGGGCATGCGACGGCAGTTCAATTGTAACATCCTGTATGTCGAACAACTCATTTTCATCTATGCTCAATATCTGCTCGATTAGCTCATTACGATCCTCTTTTTCGAACACAGTGCCCTTCAGGCTTACCCGTACACCACGGCCAAGGGGGCGGAGTGCCAGGGTATATACATGCTTGCCGTAATCCCTGAAAAACAAATTGCCCTTGCCAAAGGTGCAGCCTGTCATGTACTGTATGGCATCCACTGCGCAGGAATTGTTCTCCACAATTGCTATTAATTCTTCATCTTCTGAGCGCATGGCATGAATTCGCTCCATACCTGCCTTTGCTGCCCGGTAGCCCAGCACCAGGCCCGGGCAGAAATGGCCGTGGAAATCGATGATGGGTTTGAGATCGGGGGGAATGTGAGGCTGTGTCATTGATACAGGATTGATCGCACTGAGGTTAATAAGTTTTGTTTTAGGTCTTTTAACTTCAATTAAAATCGCCAAGATCAAACGCTATAAATCCCATACTCCTAAACGTCTCCTTTTTATTTATCTTCCGTGCGATAATGCCGAAATATTCTGTCCGTTCATCATTGTTCCACTGAACATAACCTGATTTTTCCTTAAGTTGTGCAAGGATATTTTTTGCATCCTTGAACTTCAGGTCTTGCCATTTGTACTCAGCAGAAAGAATATGTGGCTCTCCGCTGTTTTCCATGGGGAATATATTATATACGATACAAAAGAAACAATTCATAAGAGGAGCATGTTAAATACAAAAGTTTCCGTAGATAGCGAAATCTTCAATACTTCATCATTAAGAAATATCTTTCAAAGGATATCTTAATCCAATCTTCCCACATGAAATAGCGAAGAGCCAATATTAAATACATTACAAACCTCATCACTCAAATGAATATGTTCTCAAAAAAAGCCGCAAGGATACCGCCATTCTATGTAATGGAAGTACTGGAAAGGGCAGAGGAACTGGAACGCACAGGAAGGGATATTGTCCATCTCGAAGTAGGTATACCCGACTTCCCCACCGCGCCCCATATCAGCGAAGCTGCCTATGAGGCAATAAAGGCAGGCGAGACCAGGTACACCCACAGCATGGGACTGCTCCAGCTCAGGGAATCAGTTGCCGGATACTACAACCGGAAGTTCAACCTCGACCTGGGTGCCGGGCAGGTTATCATCACATCAGGCACCAGCCCGGCCCTGTTGATGCTGTTCATGGGCCTGCTGGATAAGGGGGATGAGGTCGTTATGTCCAACCCCTATTATTCAGCTTATCCCAATTTCGTTGAATACATGGACGGCAGGCCTGTTTTTGTATATACCGGGGAAGACGAAGGATTCAGCCTTACACCCGATACAGTAGCCCGGAAGATCACCCCCGGGACCAGTGCATTATTGATCAATTCCCCTGCCAACCCCACCGGACATGTCATGTACCCGGAAACCATGGAGGGTCTGGCCGAAGTTGCCGGGGATATTCCCGTGATTTCTGATGAGATATACCAGGGCCTGGTCTACAAGGGCAAAGACCATTCCATTCTTGAATACACAGACAACGCCTTTGTGTTAAACGGCTTTTCCAAACTCTTTGCCATGACAGGGTGGCGTCTTGGCTACCTTATCGCACCGCCCGAATACATCAGGCCCTTGCAGAAGATACACCAGAACTTCTTTATCTGTGCCAACAGCTTTGTCCAGCATGCAGGCATTGCGGCACTGGAAGGACCTCAGGACTATGTACAGGAGATGGTGGCAACATACGATAAACGCAGGAAGTACATCCTGCAGCGGCTGAAGGACATTGGGTTCGGGATTGGCAGTGAACCGACAGGGGCATTTTATGTGCTTGCCAATGCAAAGGAGTTCAGCGAGGATTCCCTTGAACTCAGCCGCCGTATACTTGAAGAAGCAGGGGTGGCTGTGGCTCCGGGCATTGACTTCGGGGAGGGGGCAGAAGGTCACTTGCGGTTCTCATATGCCAACAGCCTTGAAAACATCAGGGAAGGTCTGGACAGGATCGAGGAATATCTTGACACCTGAAAGATAATTAGAAAATATTATTTATGGTAAGTACTTATTGTTTTTCATGATCGACCCGATAGAGGAACTTATATCATTAAGTGATAAAAAAGGATTTATAGCACAAAAGATTGTTCTTGAATGCCAGGATTGCGGTTATTCGAAAGAATCTACTTATTACGATCTGTTAAAGGATAAGCAGTACGAATTGCTGGAACCCACAACAGTACCCAATCCCTATATCCAGGAGTCGTATTACGAGGAAGATGTAACTGCTACTCCTATAAAATTCAAGATAGAATGTCCCGGATGCAAAGGAGAGATGGTAGGTTTTTCTCCTGTGCCAATGGAATATATACTGAATCATCTCAGTTCCCCGCCGCCGGATGATATAATTTATGGCTGAGATTTTGTTTTCATTGGAAAATTGGATAAATAATAGCCAAATTAAGTATCCACTTCAAATCTAAGGGTAATTGACTCTGTTTTGAAATCGAAAGCCTAATTAGGTACTTGATTTTGAAAATCCGAATATACATTTTACCCTGCTTTTGGAGACTTTTTAATTTATTCT
>DUIM01000066.1:4571-5889 GCA_013330355.1 Methanosarcinales archaeon | reverse complement strand
TTTAACACTGGTAATTTGCACATCCCCCAGCCAGTCAATGGCACGTTTCGATACGCCAGCTATCTTTCCAGGATACATTGCACAATATTGCGGATTAACCAAATTAACAGTATCGATGTTTTTTTATCCTTTGTGACCATAACAAAAAGAGACTGTCTGGAACAAAGGAGGCAGACAATGGATATAAAAATCGCGCCCCATGTGGACGAAATAATTAGGGCGCTTGGTACAACAGGCATAACAGGCACAACAGTAGATCGGGCTATTATTAACGAAGAACTTGCAAGGCTCCTGGAGTTCAAGGTGCCGATGGAAGAAGCAAAAAGGAGCTTGCTTAAAAAATACGGGAATATCGATCTGCCATCAGTGAAAAAACTTTCTGAGCTTGTCGCAGGGGAGCGAAATATTGAGGTCACTGCCCGGATCCTTGAGATCAATACCAAAGTCGTTGGCACCAAGGGCCAGGAACGTACCATCTTCATGGGCACCATGGTAGACGAGACCGGTGCACGAAGTTTTACGGCATGGGATGATTTCGGGCTTGAGAAAGGAGATGTGGTCAAAGTCATTAACGCCTATGCCAGGATGTGGCAGGGCATGCCGGAGATTAATTTCGGTGCCAGATCGAAAGTTCTGAAATTAGACTCAAGCGCCCTGGAACCGCTCCTGTCAAAAGACCTGGAACGCCCTGTCCTGCTGGTAAAACTGAAAGAGGGCGAACCTGCCGTTCATACTGTAATAAGAATAATGGAATCCCATCAGCAGGAGATCAACACAAAGAACGGGCCCAGGACCATAGTAACAGGGATAGCAGTCGATAGTTCTGCCAAACTCCCCTTCACATCATGGGTGCCCTCTCCCGAACTCAGAACAGGTAACACAGTAGATATCAAAAATGCATATATGAGGTCATGGCAAGGTATTCCCAACATCAATATTGGAGAATTCACTTCGATCAGTCATTCAAAAACTCCAATCGATGACAGTGATATTGCCATGGTAATGGACCCCATCCCAATCAGGCTGGATAAAATAACTGACAGGGACGGAGCTTTTGACGTGAGCATAGAAGGCAATATAATCTCGGTCAGGCCCGGTTCAGGGCTTATTACCAGATGTCCTGAATGTAACAGGGTGATACAAAAGAACATCTGCCGTATCCATGGTTCTGTAGAAGGCAGGAACGATATGAGGATAAAGTCCATATTGGACGACGGTACCGGTGCCTTGACCGTAGTACTGGATGCAGACCTTACCACAAAGGTCACCGGCTATTCCATTGAAAAAGCCAGGGAAATTGCTGCTGCTAATATGAACC
>DUIM01000066.1:3238-4193 GCA_013330355.1 Methanosarcinales archaeon | reverse complement strand
AACATGACCAAAGGCGAATACGGTATCACACTGGTGGCATCCGATGCAGAGTTTACTGAGATAGACCATGCTGCCACCGCCGCAGACCTGATCAAAGAGATAGAGGGTGCGATTCGTAATTCACCCGGGCAGGGGGGTGGCAGTCTATGGTAGAAAGAGAAGTTGCCTGGAGGGTCTTTGCCCACGAATTCATTCATTCGGATTATTTCTTTCATGACGGGGATGAGCGCTCCCCCAATTACCTGGTCACTCCCACCGGTGCCAGGGTGAATCGGCTGTACTTTGTGGGTGTACTGACCGAGATAGATAATCTTGGTGCAGGGGAGGATATGTTAAGAGCAAGAGTATCTGACCCAACCGGTGCATTTTCAGTGTATGCAGGACAGTACCAGCCGCAAGCATCAGTATTTCTGTCAGGACTGGATGTGCCCTGTTTTGTGGCTATAACAGGCAAGGCCAGGACCTATGAACCAGAGGACGGGACTATATATACTTCGGTAAGGCCGGAAGAACTAAACACTGCAAGCGATCATATAAGGGACCGGTGGATAGTTGATACTGCCCGGCTGACCCATGAGCGCATAGGCCTGGTCAGGTCTGCCATGGATTCAGGTCTTAAGGGTGATGAACTGAAAACCATGCTTGTTCAATCCGGTGCCAGTCCGGAACTTGCCGATGGCATACACCGGGCCGTTTCTCATTACACTGACCTGGACAAATACCTTAACACTTTATCTGGTGTGATCCTTGATGCATTGAAAAACCTGATGCCTGCTGACAACCAACCGGCACCTGGAACCAGTGTTTCGCACGCAATGGAAGAGGTTGCCGGAAGCAAGCCGGCAGATGCTATGGTGAAAGAGACACCTGCCCGGTATTCTATAGAGGATACACAGCCAACAAAATCTAAACAATCCCTACAGCCTGCCCAATTCACACAGCCTGAAACTACCCT
>DUIM01000066.1:0-2852 GCA_013330355.1 Methanosarcinales archaeon | reverse complement strand
GACAAAACCGAACCCGACGAGATGGTATATGAACTAATGGGTATAATTGATAAAGGGAACGGCGTGCCAGTCACTGAACTGGTTGATGAATCAAAACGAAGTGGTCTTACTGATGAACAGGTTGATGGTGCTGTGAAGATATTGATGTCGGAAGGCAGGTGTTACGAGCCCAGGATAGGTATACTTCGCAGAGTATGAAAGGCAAATAAAAACAAACATTTAATATTTTATCATACATCTTAAAATCAGGAAAATGCTCACTTCGTTCGCATTTTCTAAGCCTGCAGGAAAGTATATATTTTCCTTTACGTTAAAAAAGTTCCATAACATCCCGTATATCAGGTGAAATAATGAAATCTGTTGAAGAAATTCTTAAAATAATCAGTGAAATGGATGTCAGGTTTGTAAGGCTGCAGTTCGTGGATATACAGGGTATCGTCAAGAACGTGGCCATACCAGTGTCCCAGATCGATAAAGCGCTGGATCAGGGAATATCCTTTGATGGCTCGTCCATTGAAGGGTTTGTCAGGATAGAAGAATCAGACATGGTCTTAAAACCTGATATTAATACCTTCCAGATACTACCATGGAGCCATGACGGAGGTAACAGTGCCAGGATGATATGTGATGTCCTCCAGCCAAACGGTGAACCTTTCGAAGGCGACCCCAGGTATGTGCTCAGGCGTGCCATGGAAGAAGCGGCGTCCATGGGTTTTCAGATGAATACCGGACCAGAACTTGAATTTTTCCTGTTTGAGAAAAAAAACGGCCGCCCTACCACAATTCCACATGACTCAGCAGGGTATTTTGACTTCGGGCCCGTTGATCTGGCAGAAAATATTCGTAGGGAGATCGTGGTCGCCCTGGAAAGCATGGGATTCGAGATAGAGGCCTCACATCATGAGGTTGCATCAGGCCAGCATGAGATCGACTTCAAATACGGTGATGCCCTGATCACGGCTGACAATGTTGTGACCTTTAAATATGTCACAAGGACAATTGCCAATAATATGGGATTACATGCAACATTTATGCCCAAACCCCTGTTCAGTGAGAACGGCAGCGGCATGCACATCAACATTTCTCTGTTCAGGGATGGACAGAACGCTTTTTTTGACCCTGAAAGCAAATATGGCATTAGTGATACTTTGAGATACTTTATCGGCGGAATTTTGAAACATATTAAAGCCATTACTGCGATCACCAATCCAATTGTCAATTCATATAAGAGATTAGTACCAGGTTTTGAAGCACCCGTATATGTTTCATGGTCAGGGGCAAACCGGAGTTCACTTATCAGGATACCTATGGCCAGGGGGTCAAGCACAAGGATAGAATTGCGCAGTCCTGACCCCTCCTGTAATCCATATCTGTCCTTTGCAGTCATATTCATGGCAGGACTGGATGGTATTAAGAATAAGATCGACCCAGGTGATCCGGTAAAAGATAATATTTACCAGATGACAGCTGAGGAACGCCTGGAATACAACATTGATTCACTGCCAGGGACTCTCAGGGATGCACTGAACGAACTGGAAAGTGATGGGCATTTAATTAAATCCCTGGGTCCGCATGTTTTTAATAACTTCATGAGGTTGGGACGTGCCGAATGGGAATCATATAGGATACAGGTACATGACTGGGAAATCCAGCGGTATATCAATATCATGTAAATAAGGTCTAAGTTATGAACACCTCAACTTCTGATCCCCAGGTACAGCGAAAACTTATAGAGATTTTAAGGATTATCACTGAAAGTGATGGTGCTATCGGTGCTCGCATCATTGCTGACAAAATGAGGGAAAGAGGGTACCAGATAGGGGAGAGGGGTGTAAGGTATCATCTGAGGATACTGGATGAAAGGGGGCTGACCGCCAGGGAAGGATATTCCGGACGGGTCATTACCGATAGCGGATTGCAGGAACTGGAAGACGGTCTTATAGGCCACAGGGTGGGATTTATTATTACTGCCATTGATGAACTGGTCTATAACACGGACCTGGATGTGGACACAGGGGAAGGTAACGTGATCGTGAACATGGCGCTGATCGATAAGGATGATTTTGATGATGGTATTGAGATTATTGCGGCCATGAACGAAACCCCTTACTCAATAAGCCCATATATCCAGGTTATTGAAGAGGACGCTGTTGATTACAGGGTGCCGGAAGGAAAGGTAGGCATTACTACCGTGTGCAGCATAACAATTGATGGGATACTGGCAAAGAACGGCATACCTGTAAACACGAAATACGGAGGCCTTATACAGATTGAAAACGGGACCCCTGCCACTTTTTCAGATATGTTGTTATACAGTGGTACAACTATTGATCCGATGAAGATATTCATCAATCGTAGAATGACCTCGGTACTGGACGTACTTGAGACAGGAAATGGTAAACTCCTTGCAAATATGAGGGAGATACCTGCTTCAGCTAAAGAGCATGCTATTGAGGTCCTTGACAAGGCCAAAGGTATAGATATCGACGGCCTGATCGGAATAGGTGAGCCCGGCAGTCCAATATTCAAGGCTCCTGTCAGCCCGGGAAAGATAGGATTACCCATATACGCCGGCCTGAACTGTATTGTGGCAATGGAAGAAAGCGGTATTGATGTGTCGGTATTTCCCATATCCAGAATGGCTAATTATAAGAATATGACCCGGCTGTAGTTATTCTATGGAAATTCTGGAAGGTTTACCAGACGACCTTGGAAGACCATCGTGGGCCGGGTGTGGATACAATATATTTCATGAAAAGTCTCAAGTGAACCGTGACATCAACGAAGAGCCTTTTTTATCAGGCTGGCATATACTGAACTGTCTACTGACTTTCCGGCCCATACCCTCTTCA
>DUIM01000036.1 GCA_013330355.1 Methanosarcinales archaeon | reverse complement strand
TTCGGCTATGCCAGCTACCCCAACAACTTCGGCGGCAGCTACCCCGGCATATTTGAGTTCATATCAACTTATTACATCGCCCTGCTTGCCATGGTAGCCATAGGAGCCCTCCTCATCTTCCGCAAATGGGAGCCAGAGAAAGCCATGTTGCTTATATGGTGCATCACCATGTTCGCCCTCACAACAGCCCAAAATCGCTGGTTCTATTACTATTCAGTCAACGTGGCCATACTCTCAGCCTTCATAGGCATAGGAATTCTCGACATCACAGGACTAAAGGACCTATCCCAAAAATTCAGGAATCAGGTATCGACCCCCAGCGACCTGCCTGAATTCCTCACCTCAAACCTGGCACGCCACCTTTTCACTGCCCTCGTAGTCACTATCGTGATCATGGTAGTATTCCTGCCCAACTTTTCTATCGCATCCCGCACCACAGCCGGCGGCACTACCAGTTCAGACTACTATCAGTGGCACGAATCCCTCACCTGGATGCGCTACAACACACCCGACCCGGGGCTGGACTTCGATGCCATATACGACCGCCCACCGGCAGGTGAAAAGTTCCAGTACCCTGACACCGCCTACGGCGTCATGTCCTGGTGGGACTACGGCCACGTCATCACATACTTCGGCCATCGCATACCCAATGCCAACCCCTTCCAGGCAGGCATCGGCGGCGGTCCCAGCCATGCCCCGGGCGCGTCCACCTTCTTCACAGCCCAGTCCGAGGAGGCTGCCGATGAAGTGCTGTGGAACCTGGGTATTAACGATAAACCCGGTTCCCGGTACATTGTCAGTAATGCCTACATGGCCTATGCTATTCTGAATGTAATGGGCGTCTGGGACGGGCATGACTGGGGTGACTACAAGACGTGGGCCGTGATATCCGGACAGGAACAACCGATTTTCAAGGAGTACTGGTACACCAGCATGGAAGGCCGGCTGCACATCTTTGACGGGGACGGGCTGAAGCATTACAGGCTGGTTCATGAATCCCAGGCCAATCCCTATGCCCGCGGAGGCAACGAGGAGCAGAAATGCAAGGCATTATACAATATGTTATACGGCGGTAATCTCCAGATAGAGAGCACTGGTTTTGTTAAGATATTCGAGTTCGTGGACGGTGCGATCATTACAGGAAATGCTCCTGACGGTACTGAGGTTAAGATATCCAGCAGTATCATGACCAACCAGGGCAGGTTGTTCACCTATACCCAGACCACCACTGCAAAGAACGCTACATATAGCTTTGAGGTGCCGTATTCCACACTGGGTCCCATACCGGATGAGACTAACTTTGATACCAGGCCCACCGGGCCATATACCATCACTGCGGGTGATGTATCAAAGACCGTGGATGTTGCAGAACAGGATGTATTGAACGGCGGGATGGTTACTGTGAATATAGAATGATTTTGTTTACAGCCTAACACAACAATATTACAGTGTATAACGCCATGCAGTCATACGAGACTTTACAGGTAGCAATAATATAAGCTTAAGGAAGAGCTTCTATTGTTGGGCATGCCTGTCAAGATACACTTCCCCGGAACCACATACAGCCAGAACAAGACCGCCATTAAGGCATCCTTTCCAAAGACATCCAGATGGGATATGAAAAGTCGTAAGGGCTGGTTCGGCAAGGACCTGAATATAATAGCCCACCTGAGGTCGGGCGAGCCAGGAACACTGTATTTTGAAGGCAAACAGGATTATATTGATTCAGTTGTCAAATCCTGTAAAGATATTGTGGAATCCTGTCTGGTCGAAGTTGTAGATGAAATTCCTGACTTCCAGCCCTTCGAACCCGAAAGTAAGACCAAAGAGAAATATGCAGGAATTGACCTATCCCCTGAAGCCATGATGAAGTCACGCATACAGAACGAGCGGACCATAATGGAAGCCTGCGGCATGCCAGGGGATTTCATCAGGAAATGGATCGCTATTATTGAAAAAGAATACCAGGATCGCAAAGGTAAAAAAAATTAGGCTGTGATGTTGCTCAATGCTTATCTACTTTAATATATCTCCGAGACAACCATATCAGCCAGGATATGCAGTTCTATGGATATCCATATGCCCAGCACCACCGCCGCGATGAATTCAACTGGTACCCGATATACATTAAATCCAACCAATACCAGGACTGGAATTAGTATAAGGGTAAAATTTGCCAGGATCGTCAAAGGTCCGAAAATAAAATGGTGTGACAGTCCCCTGTGCTTGAACATAACCTTGTAGGGCCACCACAGGAACTTGAATATCCCCCATCTTCCGTAAGGGGAACTGTCTATATCCAGGTCAGGGCTCAGGAAAAATGTGCCAAATAGGTATGAGATTGAAAAAATCGATATATTTTGAAAATTAAAAAATTCCATTGGCAATACAATATCAGCCCTTGTAGATAAGGAATAAAGCCCTGAAATGATTATTACCAATACAGTGATGTTGATGAGATTATGGTTTTTTCCGTCCGGCATCGTTTTTTTCCATCCATTAAAATACTTGTAACTATTCAGCCCTTCTCAAATTCCGCCCAACTCATTTAGTTTCTCCAGTTCAGAAACTAAAATATCCACTTATACCCTATCCATAAATGGAACAAATGG
>DUIM01000074.1 GCA_013330355.1 Methanosarcinales archaeon | reverse complement strand
TTTTAACAGCCATGTTCACTGCCGGCAGCAACCAACAACAACCGGGGCTGCCGCCCACATATATGGCAACCAGACGCAGGGTGTTGAGTTGAACGTAAGGGGGGGGCCGGGGGGGCCAGGTGGGCATAGGCAGGGCAATCGAGTGGAAATGTCGGGAGGTGGGAGAGAAAATAAATGAATAGTGCTGGATTTCTGCGGAAATTAACCCGCAGATGCAACCTTAAATCAGCGTCTTGAAAATAACTGGAAGATGGGACAGTGCCACCCGTTTTTACACACCTTTACACATAGTCTTATAAGAATCAGGTCCAGGTAACGACCCGGCAGGATAGGAGTGACAGGGCAAAGCTGATAAAATAAGACCACAAAACTATAATACTAACAGGTAAAAAAGAAGATTATATGTCCGGTGTAATAAAGAACATCTATGCAACCATAACTGACCATGTCCAGATGGTAGGATACCGGGAGATTGTAGAAGCTCATGGAAGGGCCAGAGGACTGACAGGATTTGTTTTTAATGATGTTGATGGATCGGTTAAGATTATGGCACGTGGGCTGGAGCCTGTTTTAACTGAATTTATCCAGGATTTGAGATCAGATCGGCCAGACACTATCATAGAAACCATAGAGATCATGGAAGACATCTCATTACCGGCACCATTTGGTAAGATCGCAGTAGATGACATAAAAGAGTATATGGCACGATTTGATAAAGGCATAAAAATGCTGACAGAACATACGAGGCTGCTGAACGAAAATAATTCATTCCTTTATGAAATGAATAATAAGCTTGATATGCTTGATGGGATTTCAAATAAGCTTGATACCTTACCGGAAAGAATCGCTGAAGCAATGAAAAGATGATTTTATCTTCGTTCCCGCAACGGGCCTTGAGTGTCAATATGGTGATGATGTACATTCTGTTACGGTTTGTTACGTAATAGTACGATCTCACCAGCGGCTTGTTCGCTTATTTTTCCTGCATTCTCTCAGTTCTCTTCTTCCATATGTAGGAGAGATAGTCAATCTCTCCACTTGACCCCCCGAGATGCGTCATGATCTTATTAAGGCTCACATCCTTCTCCTGACTGGTTGAATGTGGTTCCGGGTAGATAATATTCCTTGCAATAAAGTCAAGATTATTAATAATAATTGGCTTTAATGCTTTTGATTCATCCTTCTGGTAGAGTATTTTCATATCGTAAACCCCTATATAATTATGTTCCCAGTAATTATTAAACATTTGCAGCAGGAATATTTATATTTTACCCTGGCTTTGTTGAAATTATACTATATTACAACAGCCAGCAACACAAAAAATTGGATCTCAACAGTAGAACCCCACCCACAAAAGTCACCGAAGGCTTTATGACTAATAATCGCCTATCTAAGCCCTTACCCTTACCTAATTAAATACCATAAAAGCGGGGTGGGGTAGTCAGGAAATCCCGACGGGCTCATAACCCGTAGATCCATGGTTCGAATCCATGCCCCGCTATCTTATTTATCAGAAAAATTTTTAAATAAAATTTTTAAGTATTCGAATCAAATACCAATTTGAGTTAACAAAAGTGGGTTAATGGGCAGTGATTGATCTAATAACATTAATTGAGATTTTCTTAGTAATAATACTGATTGGACTATCGGCTTTTTTTTCATCTTCCGAGACTGCTTTTATATCAGTAAACCGAATTAAGATGCTCCACCTGGCAGAGAAAGGGGATAAAAATGCCAATATCATCCATAAGGAACTGCAGCATCCTGAGAAATTCATTACCACAATTCTTGTGGGCAACAACGTCGTGAATGTGACTGCTTCCGTGCTTGTCACTGCCCTGACATTGAATTTTTTTGGTAATATGGGTATTGCCATAGCCACCGGTGTAATGACAGTGGTTATTCTGGTATTCGGGGAGATCGTCCCAAAGACATTTGCCACCAGGCATGCTGATACCTATTCCCTGAAGATTGCCGGACTTCTGGAACTACTTACCAGGATACTGTACCCCATTGTGTTTATTTTCACCCAGATCACCCGTATAGTACTGAGAATTTTAGGTGTTAAGGAAAAGATCAAGAACCCCTTTATCACAGAAGACCAGATAAAACTCTTACTCAAGGTAGGGGTGGAAGAGGGTGTGTTCGAGCGTCATGAACAGGACTATATCCATAAGGTGTTCAAGTTCACCAATAAGAAAGCAAAGACAGCCATGACCTATAAGGCCGATATGGTGACGGTTGAAAATACCATAACACTTGATAAAGCACTTGAAAAGATCAATGAGTCCGGTCATTCAAGGCTTCCTGTATGGAAGGATAATTTTGACAATATTATAGGCATGATATATGCCAAAGACCTGCTGAAATACCGGGATGAAGAACTTGAAGGAATGAATGTTGAAGAGATACTGAGACCCATATCAACAGCCAGGAGTGAGCGCAAGATCGCTTCGATATTCAAGGAACTCCAGTTCAGGAAGATCCAGATTGCAGTAGTGGTTGATGAGAACAAGAATGTGGTGGGGCTGTTGTCCATGGAAGATATCATTGAAGAGATCGTAGGGGAAATTCTTGATGAATATGATGTCGAAGGAATGGGTAACGGTATATTGCCCAAACCAAAGAACAGAGTACGTTAGTATGTAGATGATGTCAGGTAATGTAGGTGATATCAGCTGATGCCGGTTGATGTTCGGTGATGCCCCGGGACGTTTTGACGGCACCTTTATGGTGAACGACAATGGGAGAGATCAAGTTCATTGACCTGCCGCCTGGTCCGTATCACATGTATTTGATCGGGGAATAGTTTGTGATGGATATGGAGCACAGGAGGATAGAAGGGCAGAAGGGCAGAAGGACAGGAGATAAGGCATATAGGAAATTAATAAGAACATTTACGTTAATTCCCGATAATTTTGGGTTGATGCAGTCTCAACCTGCGAATCTTGAAGAGAAGACCAACCGATATATGATTATGCTGGAAGAGGCACTTAAAGACGTTAAGACTTCAGCAGGAGAAGGGTCATATCTCAATAAGATAGCAGATGATTATCTTGATATGGCAAGGTCCTATTACAATGACGGTGTCCATTTCGCAGAAAGTGAAGACAGGGTCAATGCCCTGGTATGTTTCAGTTATGGACATGCATGGCTGGACGCTGGCGTACGATTGGGAGTGTTTACTGTAAATAATCCGGAATTGTTTGCCATTTAGGATTTCAAAGATAAAACGTTGCAAAACAGATGATAAAAGTTGAAAGAATATGTTAGGATTGATGTTGTATGTTGATGAATTACAAGGTAATATTAGAAGCGGCTTGGTTGGTAAAGGACATTGAAACAGTTGATGATGCAATGGGAGTAGCCATTGCAGAGGCAGGGAAACGCTTGAATCCCCAGCTGGAATTTATTGAAATAAATATCGGCACCACGTATTGTCCCGCGTGTAATGAACCATTTGATAGTGTGTTCATTACAGCCAATACCGCACTTGTGGGACTGATGCTTGAGATGCGCGTATTCGATGCCGAGAATGAGGAACATGCTGCCAGGATAGCGAAATCTGTCATAGGCAAAGCAATGAAAAATATTCCACTAAATGTGATAGAGGTCACTGAACTGGAACATTCTGGTGAAGATGAGTGAGATAAGGGGTATTACTCTTGGACAAAACCATTTCTGTAATAGGGCACACCGCATATGACCACCTGTTTGAGGTGACACGGTTTGCACCGCCCAACTCATCAATGCCTATAAACGGTTACCACATTTACTTTGGTGGTGGTGCAGCAAATATTGCGGCAGGAATAGCTACCCTTGGAGGAAAAAGCCAGCTGGTCTCGCCCGTTGGTTGTGATTTTAAAGGGTCTGATTACCAGCGGCACCTGGAACGCCTGGGTGTGGATACCAGTCTATTGTACAATATCATTGACAAAAAAACGGCTTCAGCATTCATATATACGGATGAGGAACATGACCAGGTAACCTATTTCTACTGGGGGGCATCAAATGATTTCCCGAAACTTGAACCGCCCGGCCTGGAATTCGTACACCTGGCCACTGCTGATCCAGTATTCAATTCAAAGGCTGCCAGGCTCGCTGACTTTGTCTCATTCGATCCTGGACAGGACCTGGTAGTGTATTCCAGGGAATGCCTTGATGTCATACTGGAACATACCAATATCCTGTTCACCAACCGCCATGAGATTGAACGACTCGCCCTGATGACAGGGCGCTCACGTGAAGACCTGGAGGCGGATATCGGGTTAGTTGTGGTCACACTGGACAAGGGTGGCAGTGAGATACACATGGACGGTGAGAGGATGTTCATACCTGCCGTACAGGTTGATGCAGTGGACCCCACTGGGGCGGGCGACGCTTACCGTGTAGGGTTCCTGGTGGCATATACCAGGGGTTATCCAGTGGATGTGTGCGCACGGGTGGGATCTGCTACGGCATCTTTCGTAGTGGAAAAAGTTGGCTGCCAGACAAACCTGCCCACCTGGGAGCAAATGCGGGAACGGTTTAACAATTATTATAAAGAGTTTGAATTATGATGCGCCAGGTTTTTGCAAACGTAGCAGGAGTAATTATTTTTATCAGTGTAATTATTGCAGTTTCCGCATGTATTGATTTTACAGACCAGCAAGGTGAACCACAAGAGCCTACGATTAAGATCAACGCATCACAGGCAATTGAAATCGTAAAACAAGACCCTGTTGCTATGACATACTTGTCAGAGAACTTCAAAAGGCCCGAATTGAGGGGAAATAAGACCACGTTAGTCCAGGGTTTCGAAACTAACAACAGCGC
>DUIM01000024.1 GCA_013330355.1 Methanosarcinales archaeon | reverse complement strand
ACACGTGGGGATGAACCGATCGTTGAACTATTCGGCTGTTATGTCCCTGAGAGTTCCCCACACACGTGGGGATGAACCGCCAATAATGAACATCTGCAATCTGGCAAGGTAGAGTTCCCCACACACGTGGGGATGAACGTACTATCATACCTTTCGGTTTTGTTCTGCACAAGGCAGGACCGCTCCCTCACAAGATGCCCGAAATAAACATTTTACTAAAGGGACACATGTCTCATACTACAATTCCAATCTTCCATTGAGATCACCCAAAACCTCCTGCCTCAACTTTTCGTCCTTTGAGGCATGGCATCACTTAATTTATAAATTTATACATTTTAACATCTATAAACCTCACCCCCATTCTTCCGGCATTTTTTCCAGCGTTAGTGCTTACCCGGCAGACCGCACAACTGTCCCCCAACAGCCTGAGTTCATATATTTTAG
This sequence comes from Methanosarcinales archaeon, assembly GCA_013330355.1. Classification (GTDB taxonomy): domain Archaea; phylum Halobacteriota; class Methanosarcinia; order Methanosarcinales; family Methanocomedenaceae; genus Methanocomedens_A; species Methanocomedens_A sp7939u. The sequence goes on along the minus strand of DUIM01000024.1, from coordinate 2,908 downwards.
AACTCTTCTATACTGATCAACCTGATATCGCTGTTTTCCAGAACTTCAATGGCATTGTTGATATTGTCAACCCTGATTATTAACAGAGCCTTCTGTGTTGCCATTGCAAAGGCATATGCATAATCCACATTAATGTCACTGGAACCCAAGACAGTCGATATTTCATGCAGCCCACCAGGAGAATCACTCATCTCAATACCCAGCACATCGGTTTCAGATACAGTGAATCCCGCATCGTGCAGTACATTATGAGCCAGTTCGGGTTTGTCTACAACCATCCGCATCACACCGAAATCCCCTGCTTCGGCAATTGTAAATGCCCTGATATTAATATTTGCAGACTTTAATTTCCCAGTGATCTTTTCAAGCCTTCCCGCCTTGTTCTCGGCAAATATGGAGATCTGTTTAATTAACTTATTTTCCATTTATAACACCTCTATCAAATACCTCGATCAATTTTTCCTCTTATCAATAACTCTCTGTGCCTTACCCATAGAACGCGGAATTGTGCCCGGCTCCACAAGTTCTACCCTTACTGAAATGTTCAGGACGCTCAGCAGTGATTTGGTCACCTTTTTCTCAAGTACCATCAGTTCAGATATCTTATCGCTGAAAACTTCCTCTGTCACTTCCACCTGTACTCTCAGGGTATCCAGTTCTTTCTCGCGGTCAACAACCAACTGGTAGTGTTCAGCCACTTCAGGTATATCCATCAATACCGCCTCCACCTGGCCCGGGAATACATTGATACCCCTTACAATTATCATATCATCGGTCCTGCCCAGGATGCGCATGATACGTGGATGTGTCCTGCCGCACCGGCACGGCCCGGATCTGATGACTGTCAGGTCCCCGATACGGTACCGTATCAGGGGCAGTGCTTCCTTTGCAAGTGTGGTCACTACCAGTTCTCCCCTTTCACCGTCAGCAAGCTGCTCCCCTGTTGCGGGGTCTATCACTTCAATAAGGAACTGGTCCGCCCAGATATGGATCCCGTCCTGGTATGTACATTCAGTGAACAGGGGGCCGCTTATCTCTGACGTGCCGAATATGTCATACGCTTTGATACCTGTCTGCTCCTCAATTCTTCGCCGCATCTCCTCTGACCAGGGTTCGGCCCCGAATAATCCATACTTTAATTTCGTATCATTTGCAATGCTGATCCCCAGCTTCTTGGCTACTTCGTTCACATAAAGGAAATAAGAAGGCGTGCATGCCATAGCTGTTGAACCCAGGTCCTGCATCAATTCGATCTGTCGTTCTGTATTGCCCGAACTTGTAGGAATGGCACTTGCTCCAACCATCTCTACACCGTAGTGCAGTCCCAGCCCGCCTGTGAAGAGTCCGTAGCCGTACCCCACCTGGACCACGTCACTCCTGCCTATACCGATAGATGTCAGGCCCCTGGCCAGTGAGGTTGTCCATTCTTTTATGTCATTCTTGGTATAGCCCACTACAATGGGTTTGCCTGTGGTCCCGCTGGATGCATGGTAGCGTACTACCTGTTCCTGGGGCACGCAGAACATGCCGGTGGGATAGGTGTCCCTGAGATCCTGTTTTGTAGTGAACGGGAGTTTCCTGAGATCATCAAGGGATTGGATGTCGTTTGGGGATATCCCTGCTTCATCGAACCGTTTCTTGTAGAATGGGGACTGGGTGTAAACATAAAGAACAAGAGATTTAAGTTTCTTTTCCTGGATGGCTTTCAGTTCATCAACTGGCATTCGCTCAATGAGTGGGTCCCAATATTCTACCATAAGAATCAGATAGATGTTATTTATTAAAAATATATAACATGTTTGGTTCAATAGGCTTAGTACAGCAATTTCAGCTCTCTTATTTTGTTTTCATCCAGGCTGTCTGAAATTATACCGCAGATTGTCATTGATTTTCCTTATGACGTGACGAGTAGAGTTACTTTTTATTATTTTCTGATCACTACTCATTACTACGTATGCATTTCGCAAACTATGTGAGTGATTCTAGCATTTCCAGAACAAATTAAAAAGTCTCCATGTCCTGAGAGTTTTACACCCCGGCATTGCTGCTGACGCATATCCCGGTAGGATTACCCCTAACGTAAGGAGCAATATATTTAGCAATTCATTATGTGACTTTTTGTCACAGGTCCGTATACCAAATATACTTCAAAACCTCAGTGGCCTATAATGTTACGATCATCTGCCCCTGTAACATCACTTAGAAGTTTGCGGTTCATCTCCTCTATGATCTCGTGGACTGCAGGGTCGGGTTTGCCATATTTCTCTTTTATTTTATTAACTCCTTCCGGTTCGATTACTACAAGGGTGCTTGTATGATAGTTGAGACCAGTAGTGTCCAGCCGCGCCCACATTTCGCACTCTTCCATAATGAGGTCAGTAATAAATCCCGTTGTCCCTGTACCGGTGTATCGAACCGGACTACCAATCCGTAAAGTGTTTCCTTTACAGTCCAGAAAGATAATATTATCTGTGTTTTGATCAAAAGCCATTTATTTTATTTTATAAAATGAGTTATTTAACTGTTTCGTGACGTAGTGAACAATTTTATAATGAAACCATGGATACCAATAACCCTACATGAGTATATGAGCCAGGGGGATCCGCCCATGGCATGGCCAGGGGAGGAGGTAGGAGAGATCGCCTTCCTCCCGGACCCTGGGGCGAAGCTATCGGGTAGTGTCAGAGGGTTCAAAGGTCGCCTTCATACTTCATGCCATCTTTTACAGAATGCACAAAATCTTCATTCCGGTCATTCGATTGTGCTTCGTCTTGCTCATTCCCTGCATTCGGCTATTGTGCGGGATTAAACAGGTCGGTTAGGTAGTAATTCAATCAAACGTTCCGGGCTTGTGGGGGGCACTTCGTGCCCTGTTTTCCCACCGAAACGGGGATTGAGACATCCTTCA
>DUIM01000004.1 GCA_013330355.1 Methanosarcinales archaeon | reverse complement strand
GCTGTGCGGTTCTCTGCAAATATGCCTGCCAGTTTGGCCATATGCTCGCCTGCTGTCCCAATGGTCAGCACCCTGGCCTCACGGTTGGTGGAATGTCGTTTTTTCAAGACAGTCTGGGTTGAGAAAGTGTCCACACCCCACAGGTCGTCGGCATCCAGTATCTCCACACTGTCATCTACAATGTTGATGTATACCGGGGATTCGGCCTGGCCACTGATGATGATACCCATATACCCGGCACAGCGCAGTTCCGTGCCCCACCAGCCGTTGCAGTGGCTGTCGTTCCAGGTGCCTGTAAGCGGGCTTTTGGCACAGACTGAGAAGTTGACGCAGTTGGTGGCAGGTGCGCCGGTCAGGGAGCCGTTCATTATGGCAAGCAGGTTGTCAGGTGATAGGGGATCGCAGCCGGGCGGGTTCTCGTGGTAAAGGTAGTGGGCTGCCAGGCCCTTGCCGCCCATGAACTTGCGGAGGATGGACTGGGGTATGAAGTCTGTGGTTGTGGTGCCTGTGGTCAGGTTGATGCGTAGGAGATTGTTTTGTGGGGTCAGAGTCATCATAAACTATATAATAATTAATTTAGTTAGATCTATTTTTTTCAATTGATTTTAATATCCCACTTCAATATCCTTCCCGAAAATATCACTCAGATCAGAATCCAACCCTGACTTCATCTCCTCAACTTCCTTCTTCAGCCTTGCAACTTCCCTCTTCTCAGCATCCAGCTTCTGTTCAGTAGAATCCATCACATTCCGGCACTCAGATATCCTATCTTCAACCTGTGTTTTCTCCCTGTAAACAGTCAGCCCCTCTAACTCCCCCCGCACCCCCGCGAGTTCAGAAGAATACCCCTCCCTTTGGCTTTTAAGCCTCAACAGGACATCAGTCCCCACCAACCTATCGATCTGCTCAAGCGTCTTGTTCATCTTCTGCTGTTTAAGACCCAGACTCCCATCCTCAACCCTGCCCTTCATTTCAACCAGAAAACAACTAAGATCAACATCAAGCGCAGACACCAGCTCATCCTTCAGAATCTTCAGGACCTTCCTGCTATTGGCAGACATAATATGCCGGGCACTCCCATCCTGTTTCTCCATTCTGGAAAGAGCCTTGGACAGCGGAGCAAACAAACCCGCCAGATTCGAATCAAGCTCAGAAATCTGCCCCTTAAGGGTTCGGGCCTGCTCTTCCAGTTCCCGTGCCCTGGTAAACTCATCACCCGCCTCAACCTCTTCCAGCCTCGCCTCTTCAGAGCCCAGTTCAACCTTCAATGTCTCGTATTTGCCAGTGAGCTCATTGATATTCTTCTGCCCTGCCGGAATCTGCTGAGACATCTGCCTGATTTGTTCAATATCCCCGGGCAGCTTATCATATGCCTCCAGTTCATCCTTCACCGCATTGATCGGGGCAACAAGCTCATCCAGCAGGACATCCAGGTGCTTCAGGCCGCCAAAGATATCTTTATATTCCTCTGGAAAAAGTGCCTTGACATACTGCTGGCTCCTGACAGCGTTCTCAAGGCAAGTATTCAACACAGATTTAGCATCCAGGTGGAATTGGTATGCTCCAGACGGGTCCGTATCCTCAGGGATGGCAGTCTTTTCAATAATAATATCCAGGTTCTTTACAAGATTATCCCGGTTGGACGCACCAGCCTTGGCTAATCGTTTATACACCTTCTCACCGAAAGACGCATCCACCAGGCGCTCTTTAGCTTCAGAGAGGTCCTCAAGGGCGGAACTGATCTCAGAATACTTATGCCCGATATGTGCCCCAAGCTCAGTAAATCTATTCTTGCCTTCCTTTTCCAGCCAGGCCGGAAGCTCATTGAACTTAAAAGTAAGTTTGGCAGGTGCTTCTTCCTTTTTCCCGAATATCTTCTCAATGAATTTCAAATATCTTCAGGCTAAAAGGGTAGTCAGAAATTAAAAAGTTATGGGAAGGATACCTGTCAGGCATCCATCTCATATTATTCGTCTGTCATTTCACCATTGAAATAAGTATCGTATGCAGCCATATCAAAATGGCCGTGACCGCTGAAGTTGAACAGGAGGTCATATGGCCGAATTGTAATTTAATGTTATTATCCTAAATGGGATAGACATCATTTGATTTGTACACATACTTTTTGTTTTGGGACAGCCTGACTAATTCAAAAGCAAGGGTATTCGGAAGTACTATTTTTCCACAAGCACACATTCACCACATCTGTTCTTCCCGCAGTACTGTTTACCATATTCCACTATCAGGGCATGGTATTCTTTGAACATCTCTGTGTCGTGTTCCAGTTCCGATTCAAACATCTCCTGGAGCGAACGGTAGCTGCCGCTTAAACCCAGGCATCCCAGTATCCTGCGTGTGTAGGCGTCGATTACGAACTTGGGCTTGTTGGCGGCATAAAGTATAATGCTATCAGCGGTTTCCTCCCCAACACCATCCAGTTCCAGCAGGTCCTTTCGCAGGTCTTCCACAGGCCTGTCGTACAAAGCATCACCATGCAAAGAAAAATATCGGGCCAGGTTCTTGAGCCGCCTGGCCTTCTGGCGGTAGAAGCCTGTACACCTGATCAGTTCCTCAAGTTTTGGGATATCTGCACCGGCAAGCTGATCCGAGTTAAGCAGGGAATGCACTTTCAGGTTCGAGATGGCCTGCTCCACATTACTCCACCGGGTCTGCTGGGTCAGTAGTGCTCCAACTACTACTTCAAAAGGTGTATCGGCAGGCCACCAGTGCTGGTGCCCCAGCACGGATAGTAGTTTTTCATATACCAGACGCATTCTGTATCTATTATATCCTATTTCAGTTAATGGTAACTGGTTTGGTGATAGATGAATCTGTGTCCACGTTCCAGATAGAAAAAATAAAATAATAAAATTATATTTACAGAATTCACAGACTGTGAATTATATCCACAACCCCTATTGCAGCGATTGCATTACCCTTTTCGTCTTTAATAGTGGTCACCCTTATAGGAGTACCTGAGTAATCTCCACTTTTTGGGATTGTTGTAATTGTTGAATTTTTCTTAAGAGCCTCTTCAAGTACAGGTCCTGAATAATCATTATCCAGCACCCTGCCTGTTTCGATCCGTACGCCGCGTTTATTCAGCGTGCGCATAGTAACCGGAAGTCCAATAACTGCTTCATGGATTGCCATTGCTATTGGTGCAATCTCTCTACTTGTTGAATCAGCACTTATTACAATATCAGGATATGCCATTTTCTTTCACTCCATATCTAATAATTTCTAATACCTGAATTTCAGACCCTGAGTGACATTTACAATTCCAATCACTGCAACCGCATTGCCATCTTCATCATTAACAGTAGATACTACTACCGGAATGCCTTTATAGGCACCTGATTTCGGTGTGGTTTTAATTGTTGAGTTTGTCTCAAGAGCCATCTCAAGTATAGGGCCTGAATAATTATTATCCACTATTTTTCCCATTTCAATTCTTACACCTTTTTGGTTCAACGTCCGCATAGTAACAGGAAGTCCTGCTACCATTTCATGGATAGCTATTGCTATTGGTGTGATTTCTTTACTGGTGGAATCGGCTGAAACTGTTATTACAGTATGTTCCATTTTGTTCACTCCGGATATTTTATGATTAATTTATTACTCGATCTATAAAATATTGACGTATTGTATATATAAAGCATTATCTATTATCACAGGGTAAGTTTTCCAGTTAAAATAAAAATGCACTCGTTATTCACATTAATTCTTATCCTCATCCCCATTTCTTTTTTCAGTATTCCTCATCCCTTCTTTAACACATCTGACAACAGTTCCTGTGATCTTCTCACCAAACTCCGTATACGATCCGGCATATTCGATGTACGGTGAGGAATGCTCCTGGTATGCAATTATCACCGCATCAGTGGTCGTTCCTAAAAAATCGCATCCCATCTCCATCAGCGCAAGCCCTTTAGCCTCAGTGGCTGTGATGATCGCCCCTGCCATTGCACCTTCGGACAGGCTCCCGTTAACAACAAGAATAATATTGATAGTTCCTGCCTCACTATCCTTTACCCTGAAGCCTGAAGGATGGGTGACACCGGCAGTAACAAAAGTTGTCAGGTAGCCATCTGTCCTTACACACAGATCGTCCATGTTCACTGCTGTTAAAAGTCCGAAATACGGTCTCCTGATCTGAAGAGAATCAGCCAGTCGTTCCATGTATTGTGCAGGTTTGGAGTGGTCAAAGTCCGGTTGTACCTGATGGTTGAACAGACAATCCACATGCCTGCGACCACCGTTAATGCCCGAACTTATGGCTTCAAACCCGCCCTCGATAATCAGTGTGGAATCTTTAATGTAATGTGTCATGCAGCGGCTCCAGTACAGGTATTACATAAAGCGAGTTTGTAATTTCATTTGGTATTACTTCTACAGTAATATTAAATGCACGTTCAATATTAGACTGGGTAAGCACCTGTTCCGGGGTGCCGGCAGAGATTAGTTTCCCGTCCTGGAGAAGACATATCTTGTCGCAATAATAAGCAGCAAGGT
>DUIM01000171.1:8827-10063 GCA_013330355.1 Methanosarcinales archaeon | reverse complement strand
TTCATGGAAACAAAAGGTACTCCACTATATCGTAAACATCCATCCAAATCAGAGATAATTAATATTTGTAAACATCTGGTAGAGAAAAATGCTATCAGATCGATTGAACGGATCACCGGACATCATCGAGATACTATAAGTCGGGTTTTAGAAGACCTTACCTTACATGCTGAGATGGTAAATGAGATTCTTCTTCGGGAGGTTGAACTTATGCAATTTGTCAAATGCACTATATTCCGGGAGCAAAAAAGGCGATCATGCTTTTTTGTTAGATAATGTTGAGTCTGCTGCAAAAGGCGGTTTAACGACAGAAATTCAATAAATCGGTGTCAACTTTTCCATTTTTCCTTCTGAATAATACTCGATACTATATGGTTTCAGATTTATAATAACATATTCCGGATCATCAGGGCCTGAAAAGAAATTCCCTAGCATTGGATTCCAGAATTCATTTTTTGATATTTCATCATCAAGTATCTCAATGTTGGCATCCATTACAACATAAGGCTTATCAACATCTTCAAGGTCTTTTCCATTCCAGGTTGTAATACAGCCTTTTGGATTATCTTTACTGTGTGACACTTTTATAGAGCTTTTATGTGTAGCCATCTTCATCGACAGGTCCGGAAAACCAACTGTAGCTAAATACCTAACCCTGGGAACAGGATGCGGCTCGCTTTGAACAGTTGCAAACGCCTATATATTTACTCCTCCGATCACATCAAGAATTTTATCTTTTAATTCCATTAAAATCACTCCAACTCAAAAGAAGTACATACTAATCCTATATACCTTTATTGACGATAGAAAGTGCATAGTCCCGGAGCCTGCTTACAGGAACTGACCGTAGGGGGTTTTAGAGTAGCAGTATACCCTATAGATCGATAGATGGATATTACATCCAGGTACGATTATTGAATCTCGTGTATTAATACTGGCTTTATCTCACCAGGCTTTCCCTCAACACTTCCATCCCGCGCCCCAGGGCCTCATCGATCTTTCCGGAATCAGGACCCCCGCCCTGTGCCAGTTCAGCCCTGCCACCTCCGCCGCCTCCAACGATCTTTGACATCTCCCTGACAAGGGTTCCGGAGTTTGCACCATTTTCAAGCGCCATGTCCCCGACCGCCGCCACAATCTTTGCCCCGCCCTGGTCGCTGGCCAGCAGTGCAACTACATCGGATTCTTTAGTGAACTCGGCCGCCGCTTTTACCAGCTCTTCGATATCGGCACCGG
>DUIM01000171.1:4389-8453 GCA_013330355.1 Methanosarcinales archaeon | reverse complement strand
CACTGCATCCGACATCAATGAATCCACTCTTGCCAAGGCCAGTTCTTCCTTCAGCCTGGCATTCTCCTTCTTGAACTCCTTCCATTCATTGAAAAATCTGGCAGTGGTCTCAGGCAGGTGTTCAGGTGACACCTTAAGCTCATCAGCGCTCAGGCGCAGCAGGTCGTCCAGTTCCTGCCAGCGCTTAACTGCCGCCTCGCCTGCCGCATACTCCAGCCGCTCCACACCGTCCTGTATCCGCTCCGTCTTCAGAATCTTGATTGGACCGATAAGACCGGTATTGCTAACATGGGTACCGCCGCACGCCTCTACGTCATCCCCGACCCTTAGCACCCGTATCTGCTTGCCCGGCGGCACACCGCCCTGGTATAGCACGAACCCGAACTTCTGCTCGGCTTCGGTCCTGTTCATCCAGGATATCTCAACCGGGATATTAGCCATCACTGTCTCGTTGGCTATAAGTTCGATCTCTTTTAGTTCTTCGTTGGTGATGCGTTTGAAATGGGACAAGTCCAGGCGTGCCCGCTCAGCGCTCTTCTGGGCGCCAGCCTGCCAGATATGGTTACCCAACACCTTCTTAGCAGCATCGTTCACCACATGGGTCGCAGTATGGTGGCGCATATGTGCCAGCCTTCTCCCTCTATAAACAGCCCCGTTAACAGTATTCCCCGGTTCCAGGTCGATCATGTCCTCGAAAACTGTATGAAATATCACGCCCTGCTCTATCCGGACATCAACCACCTGGAAGGTGGAATTCCCTTTGGTGATGACACCGTGGTCATGAGGCTGCCCACCGCCCTCAGGGTAGAATTGGGTCCTGTCAAGTATAATATTGCCGTCAATAACTGCCACGACCTTTGCCTGGAATTCAAGCTCATCAGGCTGGTAATAATACAACCTCTCTGTGTCTGGCAGGTTCTCTATACCGGGAATCCCCTGTTCAACCTCTTCCTTATCCTCTGCCTTGCTGTGGCTTTCAGCCACAAGTGAGTAAAATGTATCTGGCAGGTCTATTCTCAGGCCAATCTCCTCTGCCACATCTGCCGTGATCTCAGGGGATATGCCGTGGGTGTCATACATCCGGATGATCTCATCCAATGGGAATTCTTCACCCTTATCCATATAATGTCGTGCGCTCTTTGCAACCAGGCGTCGCCCACGCTCCAGGGTATCGGCATACTTGTCTTCCTCCCTGTCAAGTATCTCTATAATTGTTTCGAGACGCTCACTGAACTCAGGATATTCGGGCAGCTTGTCTATCTGCATGTTGACTATGTCAGATAATGGTACATTCATGCCTGCCTCAGCCATAAGCCGAAGGGTCCGGCGCAGTACCAGCCGTGCCAGGTATCCAGCCTTTACATTGGATGGGATTATACCGTCCCCGAACATAAATGCCAGGCACCTGCTGTGGTCAGCGATGGCGTATACTCTTTCCACAGGTTCCATGATAGCCTGCAGTTCTTCAACCGGAATGCCGATCCCGGCCGCCACTTTCCTGCGCAGCTCCATGAGGTTGGCCTGCCCTGTGATATCCATCAACCCGGCAAGCTTTGCGTTTTGGGCCAGGATATTGGCATATTCAGGGTCGTTAATCCTGTGTTCCACACCTGCAAGGTCCATTAGTTCACTGACTACCTCCGGGAACACAGCATCATAGATGGTGGGCGAACCCTTGCTTGCCCATACGAATCTCTCAAGACCGTAACCCGTATCCACGATGTAATTGTCCATCTTCACATATGGGTCACCCTTGATCATGATATCCCCGCCCTTTTTCTGCTTCAGGTCCATAAACACCAGTGTGGCTACTTCAAGCCCGCTCACCAGCACTTCCACACATGGTCCGGCATTACCGCCACCTGCCCAGGGTTCTTCCTTATAGGTCACAGCATTTGGGTTAGTGCCCAGGTCATTTAGCAGGGCATCGCAATATTCTACAGTCTCGTTCTTCCAGTAGACCTCTTTTTTTGGATTATTAAAAGCATGATGCGCCATCATTTCAAATGTTGTGAGATGGCGGCCGCTGCGTCCTACTGAATCAAGGTCAGGTAAGCGGATGCACGGCTGGCTGATGGTCAGGGGGTTTGCCGGCGGGGGTACCATTCCGGAGGTGACGAATGGCTGGAAATCGGCGATACTTGCAATGGTGAGGTAGATATCGTCCCTCCACCTGGCAATAACTGGGTACCTGTCCACCCTGGTATGGTTGCGTTTTTCAAAGAAGGTGAGAAACTTCTCCCTCATCTGCGAGAGGTCGTACTGCTTTGTAAAGACCGGGCTGCCTATGAATGAATACGGGTCGCACGGTGCGTCCCCGCATGTTATTCTGTCCGGGTCCCGTGTCCAGTATGCACTGCCGCATTTTGAGCAGGTTTTTCTCTCAAAGCCGTTCTCTAAAAAATAATTAAGCTGGTATTCATCCTCTAGCATAGTATTCCCTGTAATGGTTATGGTGTTTTTAATGGTCTTTATAATGAAAAGGTTTACGCAGGGAGACCTTATCAGTATGTTTTAAATATTGTTTTTATAACATCTGCATTTTCCCGGGTGGACGAGGGGGGCGGTTGTTCGAGCACTGGGTTGTGATTTTGTGTGGTATGTATGAACTTGGTTTTGTCTGCATCTTTTTTTGATGGATGTGGGATGATTTCCGCAGGTTTTATCGTTTATGCCGCAGTAAATAACTTGTTCTTCATAATTCAAATAAATTTTCTTAATTGATACAACATATCGGGATGAAAAATGTCAGAATCAGAAATAAATATACAAAACGTAGTTGCATCGACTAAATTAGCAGATAGTTTTGATCTTGTTAAAATAGAATCAGCACTCGAAGGCGCAGAATACAATAAAAAAAAATTTCCTGGTATGGTATACAGGGTAACCGATCCCAAAGCAGCCTTTTTAATTTTCACTTCAGGGAAAGTAGTCTGTACAGGTGCAAAGAACGTTGAAGATGTGAAAACTGTCATAAAAAACCTGGGAGATAAGATCGAGTCTCTTGGTATGATTGTCGAGAAAAACCCGGAGATCACCATTCAGAATATTGTGGCATCAGCAGACCTGGGTGCAAAGTTGAACCTTAATGCAATTGCAATCGGGTTTGGTTTTGAAAACATTGAATATGAACCCGAGCAATTCCCTGGATTAGTCTACAGAATCGCTTCCCCGAAGATCGTGGTGTTGATATTCAGTTCAGGAAAACTGGTAGTTACCGGAGGCAAATCGCCCAGTGATTGCAATAGGGGAGTCGAGATCGTAAGGGAACAGCTTGAAGGCATGTCCCTGCTCTAAAACTCACCCGATAAGGTGTTTATCTTGTCATCATATCGTGAGGCAGTTGCCAGGAATTTTATTGTTGATGATGAGGTAAAAGACTTCATTAACAGGGAGGACCGTGACTTTCGGGTCTGCACATCATGCAGCGGTCCCGTACTGGTACCGGTAGATTTGGCCCCGGTTAAAACCAGTGATATTGAAATAAAGGTTGGTGACAATACTCTTTTCGTTTCTATTGTCATGGCACGCTACACACGGCGTATACACAGATCCATGCTTGACCAGTATATGTGGTTCCTGGAAAATGGTCAGGGCTGTGAACTTGATTGAAACAGTATGAGATAAATGAAGCAGTACGAGAGAAATAAGGAAATACTCCGAAACTGCTATGTGCGAATCCCGAAGGATGGCACGGCCCCGAAAGAATATTCCTGTGGTTCAGGCTCTTCCCTGATGTGATATTTTCGCTGGTTACGGTTCCCCATACGCTCAAGCTTGTTCTCCCTGTACATGCGGGAGAGGTACGTGGAGACAGTACTCAGGTTGATATTGCCATAAACCCTGTCGTAATCTCTTTTCACTTCAAGGGATGTGAACCACTGGCCTGTGTATTCGAAATTCAGGAAAAGTTCAAGGCGTTGTTTTATCGTAAGGGATTCGTTCTTCAGTCTGCTGTATTCTTCCTCAGCAATCTGTAGATTACGAGTCCCTCCGATATTTTGTGGTTGGGGTGGTTGGTTGATATATTGTTTAGTGTAAGTCGGTTGGGTTTGTGGTTGAAT